>CADEFY010000517.1 GCA_902826705.1 uncultured bacterium | reverse complement strand
CGCATCTTCACCACCGCGTTCTCGGACAACTACTTCATGTTCTACGTGATCCAGCCGGCGGCCGGGAACCCGCGCGGGCTGGACATCGCGGGCGAGTTCGACTTCGTCGAGGACCACGTCAAGGCGGCGCTCGAGCGCACGCCGGGCGTGGCGGAGGTCAAGGTCGAAGGCGGCGCCGAGCGCCAGCTTCGGGTGTACGTGGACCCGGGTCGCCTGGCGCAGCGGCGCATCACGCTCGCCGAGCTGCGCGACGCGTTGCTGGCGCGCAACCGTGATCTTTCCGGCGGCGACATCGACGCCGGCAAGCGCCGGTATCTGGTGCGCACGCTCGGCCGCTTCGCGGACGCGGGCGAGGTCGAGGACGCCATCGTCGCCGAGCGCGACGGCGCGCCGGTGTATTTGCGGGACCTCGCGCGGGTCGAGCTCACGCACGCGGAGCTGCGCACGCATTCCCGTTTCGGCGGCGAGCCGGGCCTCATGGTGATGGTCAAAAAAGCGCGCGGCACCAACGTGGTGGCGGTCGAGCGCGCGGTGACCGAAACCGCCGCGCGCCTGCAGCAGGCGGTGCTGCCGGGCGCGGGCCTGCAGATGCACCTGATGCACTCGGACGTGAACTACGTGCGCCAGGCGGTGGGCGTGGTGCGCGAGAACCTGATCTCCGGCGCGCTGCTGGCGGTGCTGGCGCTGTGGCTGTTCCTGCGCCGGGCGACGCCGACGCTGATCGGCGCGCTCGGCATTCCGGTGGCGACATTGGCCGCGTTCATCGGGCTGCTGTGGGCCGGGCGCACCATCAACGTGGTGTCGCTGGCCGGCGTCGCGCTCGCCATCGGCATGACGCTCGACAACAACATCGTGGTGCTGGAGAACATCCACCGCCAGCGTGCCGCCGGCCGGCGGGGTCTCGACGCCGTGCTCGCCGGCACGCGCGAGGTGTGGGGCGCGGTGCTGGCCTCGACCGCCACCACGGTGATCGTGTTCATCCCGCTGCTGCTGGTGCGCGAGGAGGCGGGGCAGCTGTACTCGGACATCGCCATCGCCATCTCGGCCGCCATCGTCGCCTCGCTGCTGGTCGCGCTCACGCTGGTGCCGGTGGCGGAAGCGCGCCTGGCAGGTGCTGCGCGCGAGGCGGACGGCGGCGGCTGGCTGGCGCGTGTCGGGCGCGCGGTGGCGGGCGCCTACACGCGCCAGCTCGCCTGGCTGCTGGCGTCCCGGTCCCGAAGCGCGGCCTGGGTGGCGGCGCTGGCGCTCATCGCCGGCGCGGTTGCGGTGCTGCTCACGCCGCGCGCCGAGTACCTGCCGGAGGGCGAGGAGGCGGTCACGTTCTCGATGCTGTTCCCGCCGCCCGGCTACAACATCGACACCATGGACCGCATCGGGCGCGAAATGGACGCCGCCTTCGCGCCGGCCCTGGGTGGTGATCCGGCGGCATTCGACGCGAGCCGCGACGCCATCCCGCCGCTGCGCTGGTTCATGACCAACGCCAGCGCGGGCGGGCTCGAAATCATCGCCGG
>CADEFY010000516.1 GCA_902826705.1 uncultured bacterium | reverse complement strand
CGACCGCGCCGGCCGGGAGCAGCGAAAGGCACAGGACGCGCAACGCGCGCGCCGTGCGCTCGATTCCCTCGGCCCCGAACTCGCCGTGGCCGAGCAACACCTCGACCACCTGGGGCGCGAGGGCGTAGAGACCCACCGAGGCCGGCAGCGCGAGGAACACGACCATCAGCTGCGTGCGATCGTGCAGCGCACGCAACTCGGCCGTCCGCCGCTCGTGTCCGAGCGCCTTCAGGGCAGGGAACACCGCGGCCGTCGCCGCCGTCGCGATCAACGCCATCGGCAGCTGCTGGATGCGGTTCGCGAAGTAGTAGGTCGTCGGCCCGCCGCGCGTGAGCATGCCCTGCGCCATGAACCCATCGACCATCACGTTGATCTGGTAGACCGCCGCGCCCACCGCGAGCGGCACGGCCGCCTTCAGGACCTGCCAGCCAGACTCGGTCGCCTTCAGGGCGGCGGTCGCCGCCGCCGATGCAGGGCCCAGAAACCCGGCGCGCCGTAAATCGGGCAGCAGCGTCGCGACCTGCGCGACCCCGGCCGCCAGCGTCCCCCAAGCGAACCAGCGCGCCATCGCGAGGTGCCGCTCGCGACCCGCCGCACCGTCCGCCGGGTCGAGCCCGGTCCACCCGAAGGCGAGCCCGATCCCGATCAGGGTGGCGATGACCACCAGGTTCATCACCGCCGGCCCGATGCTCGCGCCACCGAAGTACCCGCGCACCGCGAGCCCGCCTCCCGCGAGCCCGGCCAGGCAGATCACGACCACGAACGGCGTCAGCCGGATCACGAGCTCGCGCACCGCTCCGGGGTCCTCGCCCAGCCAGTGCCAGCCCGTGATCGGCATCGTGTCGCCCATCGCGCTCGCGAGCCCCATCACGACCGCCGCGACCCCCACCACGAGCGCGCACCCGAGCCGCAGCGTGTCCCAGAAGAGCCGCCGCCCCGCGTCGAGCCCGCGGTCGCCGTCGGTCTCGGTCAAGGCCGTCTGCAGCGAGGTCGCGACGGCCCCCTCGCCCAAAAGCCGCCGGAACAGGTTCGGCACGCGCCAGGCCGTCACGAACGCGTCGTACACGGGCGAGGTGTCGCCGAAGAGCAGCGCAGCGAGGAACTCGCGCACGTAGCCGAAGATCCGGCTGACGAGCGTGAAGCCCGCGATCAGCGCGGTCCGCGCCCCGAGCCGACCGTGGCGCCCGACGATGTCGGCGCGGGGCGGAACGGTCCCCTCGGCGACTCCCCGCTCGCGCTCGCGTTCGGACATGGCGAGCACGGTACCGGGCGGAACCCCGCCGAGGGAGGCGGACGACGGCGAGAGCCAGCGAGAAGTCGGCGGTCGGCTTCCGCTGCCGTCCCCCTCGGTCAGTGACAAGGAGTGAGGACCGAGCGCGATGAAGCACGCCCGCAGGCCCAATCCGAGCAGAAGCCTCCTGACTCGAAGCACTTCCTCGAGCGGGAGGGGGCGCGTCGCGATTCGCAAGACCGCAAGCACGTTGACGGGCTCACGCCCTGCGGCAGACTAGACGTCC
>CADEFY010000515.1 GCA_902826705.1 uncultured bacterium | reverse complement strand
GGGGAGCCTGCATGACACGCCCCCCCCCGCGTGCCAGACTCCACGCCCTTCTGGACGAAGCCCATGCGCAGATCCACCGGAACCCGGAGCCCACCGACTCATGAGACGCCCCACCGCCGTCCTCGCACTCGCAGGTCTCCTCCTCACCCCCACGATCGCCGCGTCGTCGGACTACGACAACTTCAACAAGGCCTACGACAAGGGGGACTACACCAAGGCGGCCAAGCTCGCGATCGCCATGGGGGCAGACGGCAAGTCGGTCCGCGCGCTCGAGCGATTCGGCGACGCCTGCGCCTACGCCGGCCGGGTGCCCGAGGCCGTCGGATTCAAAGTCGAGCGTCTCTTCAGGGCCGAGTTCCACCAGAGCGTGCCCAGTGCTGCGGTGTTCAACGAGGCCCGCTCCATCGCCAGGCTGGCGCTGCAAGCCAGCGTCCGGCCCGAGGACACGGTCGTCGGGGCGATCACCACGGTCGAGTCCGGTGACACCCTCGCCGGCGTGCGGGTGCTGCACGAGCAATACGCCCGTCGGAGCGGAGTCGTGGGCTCGCTCTGCGGCGATGCGCTCAGTGCCTACGTGTTCCCCGCGCTCGAGGCCGCGCTGCTCCGCGGCGACGGGACGCAGGCCGCGCAGTTGGCCAGGTGCCGTCCGTCCTTCACGCCCGCGGAGTCCCGGGGCGCCGTGCTCGCGGCGCTCGAGACGGGTGGCGACATCGCGGAGGCGGTGCGACAGGCCTACGCGGATGTCTTCAGCGGCCAGAATGGCTCCGGCCCCTACACCTATGCCGGCAATCCCGCGCTGCTGCCGATCGCGGCCGAGATCGCGCATCGCCACCATCACACCAGCGACATCCCGCTGGTCGCGGCGTACGCGATGCACCTTGCGGGCGACACCAGAGGCGCGATCGCCGCCGTCGAACTCATCGCCGATTCCGCGCTGGCCGGCGGCATCAACGACACGGTGTGCGTCGCGCGGTTCCTGGCGGGCGATCTGTGGCGCGCGCACGGCGACCTGCGCAGGGCGCTGTCCTGGTATCACCGCGTCACATGGTCGGACTTCGAGCACTGGGAGGCGCGGTACCTGAGCCCCTCCACGTACAAAGACGCTCAGTACCCGACGCAGGCCGACTACTTCCACCGCATCCTGGGCGGCGTGCGGCAGGCCAGCGTGCTGCTTGCGCAGGGGCGCCCCAAACTCGCGCTCGAGGAGCTCAGCGCACTCGTCGACATGGATCCCGAGGTCCGCGAGAACGTGAACGGCAACTCCACGCTGCGCTCCGAGTGGAAGGCGACCTCCGAGGCGATCTCGGCGCGGTTCGCGGCGGATCCGGGCGGCGGAGTCCCGAGTGAGACGCTCGACTCGCTTGGCTACTACGCCGACGACTGGGTGTTCGATGACAGCGGGCAGAAGACTCCCCGCCGCGCGGCGCGCATCGTGCTCGAGACCATGGTCGCGCAGCACGCAGCCAGGCAGCAGTGGATCACCAACGTGCAGACCTCGTCGGAGTACCAGGCGTTCCTCGAGAGCCAGGAACAGGC
>CADEFY010000514.1 GCA_902826705.1 uncultured bacterium | reverse complement strand
CGAGTGGCTGCCCAACATCCACGGCGGCCGCGAGAACCTCGAGGCCATCTCGTTCCTGCGGCGCCTCAACGAGGTCGCCTACGCGCGCTGCCCAGGCGTGCAGACCTTCGCCGAGGAATCCACCGCGTGGCCGATGGTGTCGCGCCCGGCGTCCGAGGGTGGGCTCGGTTTCGGCTTCAAGTGGGACATGGGCTGGATGCACGACACGCTGCAGTATTTCTCACGTGATCCGGTGCACCGGCGGTATCACCACCACGAGCTGACGTTTAGAATGATCTACGCGTTCGGCGAGAACTACGTGCTGCCGCTGTCGCACGACGAAGTCGTCCATGGAAAAGGTTCGCTGCTGCACAAGATGCCCGGCGATCGTTGGCAGAAATTCGCCAACCTGCGGGCGCTCTACGGGTACATGTACGGGCAGCCCGGCAAGAAGCTGTTGTTCATGGGCGGCGAGATCGGGCAGGAGCGGGAGTGGCATCACGATCGTTCGCTCGACTGGCATTTGCTCGACGATTCATTGCACGCGGGGCTGCAGCGCTGGGTCGCCGATCTCAACCGCTTGCATCGCGACGTGCCGGCCATGCACGAGCTCGACACCGATCCCGCGGGCTTCGAGTGGGTGGATTTCAGCAACGTCGAAGCCAGCCTCTACGCGTTCCTGCGGCGTGCGCGTGACGGCAGCGTGGTGCTCGTGGTCTGCAATCTGACGCCGGTGCTGCGCCACGCCTATCGCATCGGCGTGCCGTTCGGCGGCACGTGGCGCGAGCTGGCCAACAGCGACGCGCACGTCTACGGCGGCGGCGGTCATGGCAACGGCGGCGCGGTGGAAGCCGACGAGATCGCCATGCACGGTCGGCCGTACTCGCTGTCGCTCACGCTGCCCCCGCTCAGCGTGATCGTGTTGGCTCCGGGGGGCGCGGGATGAACCGATTCGTCTGCATCCACGGCCACTTCTACCAGCCCCCGCGCGAGCACCCCTGGCTCGAGACCGTCGAGCACCAGGAGTCCGCGTATCCGTTCCACGACTGGAACCAGCGCATCACCGCGGAGTGCTACGGGCCCAACGCTTCGTCGCGCATCCTCGACGATCAGCAGTACATCCTGCGCATCGTCAGCAACTACGCGCGCATCAGCTTCAACTTCGGGCCCACGCTGCTCGCCTGGCTCGAGCGCGCGCGGCCCGACGTCTACGAGGCGATCATCGCGGCCGACGGTGCCAGCCGGGCTCGATTCGGTGGCCACGGATCGGCCCTCGCCCAGGCCTACAACCACTCGATCCTCCCGCTCTGCAGCTCGCGCGACAGGACCACGCAGATCCGCTGGGGGCTCCGCGACTTCGAGACGCGATTCGGTCGCCTCGCCCAGGGCATGTGGCTGCCCGAGACGGCCGTCGACGTGCCCACGCTGGAGACGCTCGCGGAGGAGGGCGTCGAGTTCACCATCCTCGCCCCGCACCAGGCCAAGAGCGTGCGGCCGCATGGGCGCAAGGACTGGGTCGACGTCAGCGGAGCACGCATCGATCCGAAGCAGCCCTACATCG
>CADEFY010000513.1 GCA_902826705.1 uncultured bacterium | reverse complement strand
TCCCCGTTGCGATGGACCTCGACCGGCAGGCGCGGCGCCGCAGGCTCGCGATCGAGCACGCGGAAGAACTGGTCCAGATACGTGGCGGCGTTGGCCTCGAGCTGCTCCGGAGTCAGCAGGGGGCGCGTCTTGCTCACGCCACTCGGATCGCCGACGAGCCCCGTGTAGTCCCCGACGATGAGCACGACCTGGTGGCCGAGATCCTGGAACTGGCGGAGCTTGCGCAGGCCGACCGTGTGTCCCAGGTGGATGTCCGGCGCAGTCGGGTCGAATCCCTGTTTGACGCGCAGGGGGCGGCCCGCGCGCTTCGCCTCGTGCAGACGCTCCAGCAACGCGCCCGCGGGCAGGATCTCCTCGGCACCGTGTGCGAGGATCTCGAACTGCTGTTCTACGGTCATCGCCAAAGCGGCTCCTCCGGATCGGGTCGAGCGCGCGAGTCTAGCCGGGACCGTCAGCGCATCGCCACTGTCCGGGGCGGCGCTCGGCTCGCGCGCGCATCTGCGGACACGCGTCGCGACTTGAGCGCGAGCGACGCCGAACCTACGCTGCGCACAGGCGAAAGGAGCCTTGCCGATCATGACGGGATCCCCCGAGCGACGCCGCACCCGATTCCCCTGGCGCTTCTTCTTCACGGTGGTGCTCATCGCCGTGTTCGGCTCCGCGGGCGCCGTGTTCGGGCTGGTGCGCTGGCTGCGCCAGGATCTGCCCAGCCCCGAGCAGATCGCCTCCATCCAGGCACCGGTCAAGACGACGGTGTTCGATGCCCGCGGGCGCGTGCTGCACGAGTTCTATCGCGAGAACCGCTCCACGGTCCCGCTCAAGAGCATCCCACGTCATCTGGTCAACGCCACGCTGTCGACCGAGGACCGCAACTACTACCGCCACTGGGGAGTCGACCTCTGGGGTGTGGCGCGCGCGGCGGTCACCGACGTCATGCACATGCGCCGCACCCAGGGCGGCAGCACGATCACCCAGCAGCTCGCGCGCAACCTGTTCCTCACGCATGAGCGGAGCTTCACGCGCAAGCTCAAGGAGGTGGCGCTCGCGATCGAACTGGAGCGCAACTACTCCAAGGACCAGATCCTCGAGATGTACTTCAATCAGATCTACTTCGGCGAGGGCGCCTACGGCGTCGAGGCCGCGGCCAAGACGTTCTTCGCCAAGCCGCTCGGGGAGCTGGGGCTTCAGGAGTGCGCGCTGCTCGCCGGGATCCCTGCCAATCCGAGCAGCTACTCCCCGCGTCGCCGGCCACAGGCGGCCCTGGCTCGCCGCTCCAAGGTGCTGCGGAACATGCTCGTCACCAGGGCCATCACGCAGGTGGAGTTCGACGCCGCGCAGCAGAGCGCGCTCGGCGTGACCGCCACGCGTTACAGCAACGACCGCGCGCCGTACTTCGTGGAGATGGTGCGGCTCCACCTCGACGAGAAGTATGGATCCAATGCCGTCTACGAGGGCGGCATGAAGGTGTACACGACGCTCGACATCGATCTGCAGGAGTCCGCCGAGCGCGCACTCGAGCGCCACATGACGCGGCCCGAGGCGGACATGAAGCT
>CADEFY010000512.1 GCA_902826705.1 uncultured bacterium | reverse complement strand
CAGCGCCACCGCCGACTCGAGCGCCATCACCGCCACCAGCGCACCGAGCGGGTCGTTGACGATGCTCTCCCAGTTCAGGAGCTGCGCCGGCCGGCGCTCGAGCCGCGCCTGCCTCAACATCGGCTTCACGACCGTCGGCCCGGTCACCACCAGGATCGCGGCCAGCACCGAGGCCGTCGGCCAGCTGAGCCCCGCCAGGTAGTGCGCCGCCGCCGCGCCGAGCGAGAACGTGACGAGCGGCCCCAGGGTGACCATCGCGATCAGCGGCCAGCCCAGCCGCCGCGCGTCGGACAGCCGCAGCGAGAGCCCGCCCTCGAACAGGATGATCGCGACCGCGAACGAGATCAGCGGGTCGAAGAACGGTCCGAGCAGGTCGCGCGGCTCGAGCAGCCCGAGCCCCGGACCCAGCACGAGGCCCGTGGTCAGCAGGAACACGATCGCCGGGATGCGCAGCCGCCAAGCCACGAGCTGCGCCACCAGCCCGATGACGATGAGCAGCGGGAGCGCGAGGTGCGGATCGGTGATCGACGACAAGGCATCCCTCCGGCGGGCCCGGGAGCGTACCTGAGCGGGCGGCCCCGCGCCTCGCTAGAATCCGCCCCCATGCGCGTGCTCGTCACCGGCGGCGGCGGCTTCCTCGGCCGCTACGTGGTGGAAGCTGCGCTCGCACGCGGGCACCGGGTCACCGCGCTCGCGCGCGGCGACTATCCGGAGCTCGCGGAGCTCGGCGCCGAGACCGTACGGGTCGACCTCGGCGACGCGCGCGCGCTCGAGGACGCCGTCCGCGGCCACGACGGCGTCGTGCACGTGGCGGCCAAGACCGGGGTTTGGGGCCCCCGGCGCGAGTTCTTCCGCACCAACGTCGAGGGCACGCGGAACGTGCTCGCCGCCTGCCGCCGAGCGCGCGTCCCGCGCCTGGTGCACACCGGCTCGCCCAGCTCGACCTTCGACGGCCGCGACCACCGCCGCGTCGCGACCGACCTGCCTCACGCGCGCCGCTTCCTCTCGCCCTATCCCGAGAGCAAGGCGCGCTCCGAGCGCGCGGTGCTCGACGCGAACGCTCCCGAGCTCGCGACCTGCGTGCTGCGCCCGCACCTGATCTTCGGCCCGCGCGACCCGCACCTCGTCCCGCGGCTCTTCGAGCGCGAGGCGGCCGACCAACTCGCGATCGTCGGCGACGGGACCAACGAGGTCAGCATGAGCTGGGCCCCCGACGCCGCGTTGGCCCACGTGCGCGCGCTCGAGGCGCTCGAGCCGGGCGCCGCCCACGCCGGCCGCGCCTACTTCCTGTGCCAGAAGGAGCCCGTGAAGCTCTGGGAGTGGATCGATGGCCTGCTCTCGCGCCTCGGCCGGCTGCCGGTGCACCGCCAGGTCTCCCTGCGCGCCGCGTACACGGCCGGCGCGCTGCTCGAGTGGACCTGGAAACTGCTGCGCCGCCCGGGCGAGCCGCGCATGACGCGCTTCGTCGCGCTCCAGCTGGCGCGCACGCACTCCTACGACCCGACCCCGGCCGAGCGCGACTTCGGCCACGCGCCGGAGCTCACGATCGAGGAG
>CADEFY010000511.1 GCA_902826705.1 uncultured bacterium | reverse complement strand
CCTCGGGCGGCACGATGACGATCGGCGAGATCCCGTTCACGCCGCGCGCCAAGCGCGTGCTCGAACTGGCGGTCGAGGAGGCCCGTTCGCTGGGGCACAACTACGTCGGCACCGAGCACCTGCTGCTGGGTCTGATCCGCGAGGGCGAGGGCGTCGCCGCCAAGGTGCTGCTCGAGCTCGGCGTCGACCGGAAGCGCGTCCGGGAGGAGACCCTCAAGCTGCTCGGCGGCACGCCGTCCTCGGGCAGCACGTCGCAGGAGCGCGAAGAGCGTGCCGAGACGCCGGCGCTCAACCAGTTCGGCCGCGATCTCACCCAGCTCGCCCGCGAGGGCAAGCTCGATCCGGTCATCGGCCGCGACAAGGAGATCGAGCGCGTCGTGCAGGTGCTGTCGCGCCGCAAGAAGAACAACCCCGTGCTGATCGGCGAGCCCGGCGTGGGCAAGACCGCGATCGCCGAGGGGCTGGCGCAGCGCATCATCGCCGGACTCGTGCCGGAGAGCCTCAAGAACAAGCGCATCGTCACGCTCGACCTCGCGGCCGTCGTGGCGGGCACCAAGTACCGCGGTCAGTTCGAGGAGCGGCTCAAGACCGTGATGAACGAGATCCGGGAGTCCAAGGACACCGTGATCTTCATCGACGAGCTGCACACGATCGTCGGCGCCGGTGGGGCCGAGGGAGCGATCGACGCCTCCAACATGCTCAAGCCGGCGCTGGCGCGCGGTGAGCTGCAGTGCATCGGCGCCACGACGCTCGACGAGTATCGCAAGTACATCGAGAAGGACGGCGCGCTCGAGCGGCGCTTCCAGCCGGTCATGGTGGATCAGCCGTCGATCGACGACACGATCCAGATCCTGATGGGCCTGCGCGACAAGTACGAGGCGCACCACGGCGTCAAGATCACCGACGGTGCGATCGTGCAGGCGGTCAAGCTGGCCGACCGCTACATGAACGACCGCTTCTTCCCGGACAAGGCGATCGATGTGATCGACGAGGCCTGTGCACGCGCGCGGCTGTCGGTGAGCACGGTGCCGTCCGAGATCCATGACCTCGAGAAGAAGCTCGACGAGGTGGTGAAGGAGAAGGAAGCGGCCATCCGCGGCCAGGAGTACGAGAAGGCGGCGCGCCTGCGCGACAAGGAGAAGGACCTGCGCGCGCGGCGCAACGACCTCAAGAAGCAGTGGACCGAGTCCAAGCGCGACACCTCGGTGCAGGTGGACGAGGACCAGATCGCCGCGGTGCTGTCGATCATGACCGGCATCCCGGTGGTCAAGCTCGCCGCAGAGGAGAGCGAGAAGCTGCTCGGCATGGAGGCCAAGCTCAAGAAGCGCGTCGTGGGCCAGGACGAGGCGGTGTCTGCCGTCTCGCGCGCGGTGCGGCGCAACCGCGTCGGGCTGCGCGACCCCAAGCGGCCGATCGGCTCGTTCATCTTCCTCGGCCCCACGGGCGTGGGGAAGACCGAGCTGGCGCGTGCGCTCGCCGCCGACCTGTTCGACGACAAGGATGCGCTGATCCGCATCGACATGTCGGAGTACATGGAGAAGTTCTCGGTCTCTC
>CADEFY010000510.1 GCA_902826705.1 uncultured bacterium | reverse complement strand
GAATGGTGGCAGGCGTTCTGGTGGTCGCTCGTGCCCAATCTGCAGTTCCTCGTCACCGTGTGGGTGATGATCCAGGAGGCCCGATAGCCGCGCGATCGCCGGATGCGGGTGGGGCGATCGACAGCGATCTGACCGCGTGGGTCGACGATCTCGAGACGCGTCACCTCTCCGATCTCACGTTCCACGAGGTGTCACGCGCCCTTCGAGCGCTCTCGGCCACCTATGTCGAACGCCGCGAGACACTCGCCCGCGGCGCCGCGCTCTCCGGGGCCGGCAAGCGGGCTGCGTTCGCGCTCTTCTACGGCCCGCTTCACTTCCTGCTCGTCCGCCACATCGTCGAATCGCTGCCGGACGCGCTGAAGGCAGCGCCTACCATCGTGGATCTGGGCTGCGGCACCGGCGCGGCTGGCGCCGCCTGGGCGCGAGCGTGCGAGGCCCGGCCGGAAGTGACGGGCACCGATCGTCATCCGTGGGCGGCGGACGAAGCCCGCGCCACCTACCGCGCCTTCCACCTCCGCGGCCGGGCGCAGGTTGGCGATCTCGTACGTGCACGGTGGCCGGAGCGAAGTGCGATCGTGGCGGCCTACGCCGTGAACGAACTGCCGCCTCCCGGCCGCGATGCGCTGCTGCCGCGGCTCCTCAGCCACGTTGAACGGGGTGGTGCGCTGCTCATCGTCGAGCCGGTGGCGGGCCAGGCGGCTCCGTGGTGGGCCTCGTGGCGCGCCGCTCTCGAGACCGCTGGCGGCCGCGCGGATATGTGGCGCCTTGCGACGGCCCTGCCGCGAATCGTCCAGAAGCTCGATCGGGCCGCGGGCCTGGACCACCGCGAGCTGACCGCGCGCACGCTGTTTGTCGCACCGCGCTGACGGGTGTGCGGCGTGTTAGTGTTCGCGCGTGTCCGGCACGAGCGAATCTGGCGCGGCCCCCGCACACGTGGCCCCTGCGGCGACGGTGATCGTGCTGCGAGACAGCGCGGATGGCCCGGAGGTGTTCCTGGTGCGTCGCCATCATGCGATCGCCTTCATGGCCGGTGCACACGTGTTTCCAGGTGGACGTGTCGACCCCGACGATGCACTGGCGGATGAGACGTGGTGCGAGCACGCCGATACTGCCTCGTTGCGCCTCGGCGCCATGTCGCGCGCTGAAGCGTGGGCCTTTCATGTGGCCGCGGCCCGAGAACTGTTCGAGGAGGCGGGGCTTCTTGTCGGCCGGAACGCGGCAGGTGATGTCGTCGTCCCTGCCGGCAGGGACGCGATTGCGCGCGCGCGCGTCGACCTGCATGCGCGCCGCCGGACATTCGGCGCCATCGTGCGGGATCTCGGCATCCGCGTGGCCCTCGATGCCTTCGTGCCCTGCGCGCACTGGGTAACCCCGGCCGTCGACGTGAAGCGCTTCGACACGTGGTTCTTCGTCACCCGTGTCCCGCCGGAGCAGTCTCCCGTCCACGATGGGGCGGAGTCGACCGGCAGCGGGTGGACAACCCCGGCGCGGGCGATCGCGAGCGCGGCCTCTGGTGAGATGCTGCTGCCGCCGCCGACGTGGGCAACCCTTCGCGAGTTCGAGCGGT
>CADEFY010000509.1 GCA_902826705.1 uncultured bacterium | reverse complement strand
CGCTCGCCACCCCCGCCGGCCCTGTGCAGGTGTACCGCCTCGATCGGCTCGCCTCGCAGCTCTCGGTCGACCTGGCCCGGCTGCCGTTCTCGATCCGCGTCATGCTCGAGGCCGCGCTCCGCACCTGCGACGACTACCAGGTGACGCGCGCCGACGTGGAGCGCATCGCCCGCTGGAACCCACGCCCCACCGAGGTGGTGGAGCTGCCGTTCAAGCCCGGGCGCGTGATCCTGCAGGACTTCACCGGCGTGCCCTGCGTGGTGGACCTGGCAGCCATGCGCGATGCCGTGGCGCGGCTGGGCGCCGATCCCAAGCGCATCAACCCGCTCGTGCCGGTGGACCTGGTGATCGACCACTCGGTGCAGGTCGACGTGTTCGGCAACGTGACCGCGCTCGAGCGCAACGCCGAGATCGAGTTCGCGCGCAACCGCGAGCGCTACGAGTTCCTGCGCTGGGGCCAGAAGGCGTTCCACAACTTCCGCGTGGTGCCGCCGGCCACGGGCATCGTGCACCAGGTGAACCTCGAGTTCCTCTCGCGCGGTGTGATGCGGGCCGGAGAGGGCGCGGACACCGTGGTGTACCCGGACTCGCTGGTGGGCACCGACTCGCACACCACCATGATCAACGGGCTCGGCGTGGTGGGCTGGGGCGTGGGCGGCATCGAGGCCGAGGCCGTGATGCTGGGCCAGCCGCTCACTCTGGTGACGCCGCAGGTGGTGGGCTTCAAGCTCACGGGCCGGCTGCGCGACGGCGTGACCGCCACCGACCTGGTGCTGACGGTGACGCAGATGCTGCGCAAGAAGGGCGTGGTCGACCAGTTCGTGGAGTTCTTCGGGCCCGGTCTGTCGGGCATGGCGCTGCCGGACCGCGCCACGATCGCCAACATGGCGCCCGAGTACGGCGCCACCATGGGGTTCTTCCCGGTCGACGCCGAGACGATCCGCTACATGCAGCGCACCGGCCGCGCCGCCGACGCGGCGCTGACCGAGGCCTACTGCCGCGCGCAGGGCCTGTTCCGCACCGATGCGATGGCGGACCCCGAGTACAGCGACACGGTGGAGCTGGACCTCTCGCAGGTCGAGGCCAGCATGGCCGGGCCCAAGCGGCCGCAGGACCGCGTGCCGCTGCGCGAGATGCAGGCGAGCTTCGCCCGTGGCCTGACCGCACCCGTCAAAGAGCGCGGCTATGGCCTGGCCGAGGCCGATCTGTCGCGCACCGCCACCGTGCAGAACGGCGTGGCGCACACGCTCGGGCATGGCGCGGTGGTGATCGCGGCGATCACGTCGTGCACCAACACGTCCAACCCCTCGGTCATGCTGGGTGCGGGGCTGCTCGCGCAGAAGGCCGTGGCGAAGGGCCTCACCGTGAAGCCGTTCGTCAAGACGAGCCTGGCGCCGGGATCCAAGGTCGTCACCGAGTACCTCGAGGCCTCGGGCACGCTGGGCGACCTGGCTGCGCTCGGGTTCGACGTGGTGGGCTACGGCTGCACCACGTGCATCGGCAACAGCGGGCCCTTGCCCGACGCCGTGGCGCGCGCGATCGACGAGGGCAAGCTGGTGGCCGCCGCCC
>CADEFY010000508.1 GCA_902826705.1 uncultured bacterium | reverse complement strand
GCTACTGCCGGCATCCAGCCGCAGGACATGGGTGCTCCCCGTGGGGCTGATCCAGGTGGGCACGAAGGTGCTCGCCATCTTCGCCGCGACGAAGTCCGTGACGTTCGCGACCGGCGCAGAGTCGGTCTTGAGCGGCGGGCCATCGGTCCAGATGACCGAGTTCTTCCAGAGCGTATCGCTGGCCTGGGTCACCGTCTGCCAGACCGGGCGCTCGAATCGCGTCGTACCCACCCGGTTCGTGGCCGGGGAGCCTCCGCTCGTGTTGTATAAGATCAGGCCGTTCGACGTGATCAGTCGCTTGTACGGGCTCACCGTGGAGGCCGGCACGAGCTCGCCCTCGACCACTCGCATGGTGGAGCCCACTCCGGTGCGAACACGGAAGTGGACATGCTTCGACTCGTCCACCGGCCCCGTCGAGTCGGCGACGCCGCTCACCATCTGCCACGCCTTGGCGTACACGATGCCCAGCCGGCCCTCGGCGAGCTTGGCCCGCTCCAACTGATCGGGCTCCATGGCCACGAGACTCTTCACCAACTCCACGCCGCCCGCGGCGCGCTGGCGCGCACGCTCGTCGTCGAGCGAGCGCTGGAAGAAGCCCGCCTCGTAGCTGGACAGGCTGAAGAGCGACAGCGACAGGATCCCCAGCGCCAGCACGAACATGACCACGCCCACCAGCACGAAACCCTGCTCGCGAGTCGCTCCGTGGCGGCGGTTCATCGATTGACCAGCGCGGCGCCGGCGAAGGCGTCCACGCGCTGCCCCTGCGGCGAGCGCAGGCGCACCTGCACCGTGACGAGCGCCCCGGTGGCGGTGATCGCGAAGCGCTCCACCCTGGACTGGGTGACTGGCCCGCGGTCCCCTGCACCCGTGTCGGTGCCCTGATGCACCAGCGAGTCTCCGCTGTCCCACCAGTAGTGGTAGTGCGCCGTGGTGGCGGGCTTGCGCACCAGCGAGATCATGGAGTGGTCGGCGTCGGGCGATGCGGTGACCACCGCGCTGCTGGACACGCGCACGCTGTCGGCCACCGTGCGCGCCAACATCGTGGCCTCGCGCTGCGTGATCGTCTGCGAGGAGGCGTCGAGCCAGGTGGCCTGCGACTGCAGGTAGAAGCCGATCAGCCCGAAGATGACCAGCAGGCCGAGCACGGCGACCACCGTGACCTCGGTGAGCGTGAGGCCCTTCTCGTCGAGCGGCTGGAGGCGTGCGCGGATCATGGCAGCGGGAACATGCGGTCGAGCGCCAGGGAATCGGAGAGCCCGCCCGCCTCCCAACGCACCACGACCTCGACGCGCCGCAGGTTGGTGCTGCCGGGCAGCGTCGGGTCGTCGTGCGCGGTGACGCGCCACACCTCCGTACCGGCGTTCTGGCCCTCGTAGGCGAACACCGCGGCGGGCGAGGCGTAGCCCACGTCGAGCGAGTCGGAGCTCTTCGGCAAGGTGGTGAGCATCTCCATGCGCGTCTGTGCCACGCCCAGCGCGGCTCGGGCGATCTCGTAACGGAACACCAGGCCGCGGCCGAGTCCGAACGAATACGCCATCCCGAGGATCGCGATCACCGCGATCACCGAGGC
>CADEFY010000507.1 GCA_902826705.1 uncultured bacterium | reverse complement strand
AGATCAGCTCCGCGTCGCGCTCGTCGATGACGAGGTCGCGCCCACGCAGGCCCGCCACACGATACAGTCGCTGCTCGACCGGGGCTGGTTGGTCGAACGCGATGGCCGTATTTCACTCGAGCATCCGGTGCTACACGAGCCCTGGAAAGCGGCGCGCCAGCGCGAACACTCGCGAGAAGACGACATCCCGTTCTGACCGTGCTCCCGCGCCCCGCGCGTGCACTACTCCGCGATGCTCGTGGCGTCGAGCACGTGCCACCCCGGCGAGTGCCACAGCCACTCGTAGCGGCTGCCCTGGCTGCCTTCGTTGTACACGCCGTCGGGTAGGTAGAGGTCACCCTCGGGCGAGGACGAGATCATCTCCACGTAGAACCCCGACGCGTCGGCGTGGAACGGCCAGATGCACAGGTGCCCGTCGGTGGGGCCGCGGGTGAGCTGGCGGAAATTGACGTAGTTGCTGCGCCCCTTGGCCCGCACCGCGGCCACGCACGCCGCCGACTCGGGATTCTGCCACCCCGCGGGCAGCGCTGCCCCGAAGTGCTCGGTCCACAGCCCCTGCCGGAACGCCTGGGCCTGCGGCACACACTCGGCCTCGCGCCCGCGCCCGGGCCACAGCGCGCAGCAGATCTCGAGGTCGCGATCGCCGGCCAGGCTGCGCTCGTTGAGGTTGGCGCTGCCGAAGATCACGTAGCGGTCGTCCACGATCATCAGCTTGGAGTGCACGTAGATCATGTAGCGCTTGTTGTCGCGCACCCGCTGCTCGCGCGTGCCGCTGGTGCGCCGTGCGGCCGGCGGCACCGTGTTCCAATTCGCGAGGAAGCTGAACGAGAGGTAGTCGCGCCAGTCCTTGCCGCGCGGCTGGGCCTCGGCCCAGATCGCCTTGGCCATGTACTCCATGGTCTTCCACTCGTACTGGCGCACGGCCACCAGGCCCACGCTGTTGGGCACGCCCTCGGGGAACATCGGCATCACCACGTAGACGTGGAACGGTACGCCGTCGCGGATCCGCTGCTTGATGCGCTCGACCAGCCGCTCGGGGATGGTGTTGGCGATCGAGCCGCGCCCCCACTGCCGCCCCGAGCCGATGAGGTACTGGCTCTCGATGTAGACGAACTTCTCGGCCTGGTCGATGGCCTGGCGGTACGCGAGCTGGATGCTGCGCTCGAACCCGCCGCTCACCCGCCACTGGAACTCGCGGCGGGTGCCGTGCCGCGCGGGGGTGTTGGTCTCCTCGTCCTCGGCCCAGTGGCTCCTGAACATCGAGCGGCACACCTGCGCGTCCCAGGGCCCGCCGTGCGGCTCCCACTGCTGCACGAACTTGGTGGCATCGAACAGCGACTTGAAGAGCTTGCCCACCGCCTCGATGTCGTCCGAGCCGTCGTCGCCCTGCGCGTCGGGGTAGGCGGGGTCGACGTTCCAGCGGCCCACGAACTCGCGCACGAAGTCCCACGCGGCGGGGCCCTCGATCATGCCGTGGATGTCGTGCCACGGCTGGCGCGGCAGGTCGGTCTTGCCGGCGAATTCCGCGTTGTACCAGTCGTTGTAGGCCTCGCCGTCGAGCGAGAGCGAGGTGAGGA
>CADEFY010000506.1 GCA_902826705.1 uncultured bacterium | reverse complement strand
CCACACCTTGCCGGGACCGCGCAACGTGGCGAAGAACAGGCCCTCGCCGCCGAACAGCATGTTCTTGATGCCGCCGGCCATCTGGATGTCGTAGTCCACGCTGGGCTGCATGCCCACGATGCAGCCCGTGTCCACGCGCAGCGTCTCGCCCGGCGCGAGCACGCGCTCCTCGAGCGTGCCGCCCGCATGCACGAACGCCCAGCCATCGCCCTTCAGGCGCTGCAGCATGAAGCCCTCGCCGCCGAAGAGCCCAGCGCCGAAGCGACGCGTGAACGCGATGTCGAGCGCGACGCCCTTGGCCGCGACGAGGAAGGAATCCTTCTGCACCACGAGGTCGCCGCCCAGCTCGGCCAGATGCAATGCGATGATCTTGCCCGGGTAAGGCGCCGCGAACGCGGCCTTGCGCTTGCCCGTGCCCTGGTTGGTGAAGACGGTCATGAACAGCGACTCGCCCGTGAGCAGCCGCTTGCCGGCGCCGAGCAGTGAGCCCATGAAGCCGCCCTGCTTCTGGGAACCGTCGCCGAAGATGGTCTCCATCTGGATGCCATCCTCCAGATACATCATCGCGCCGGCCTCGCCGACCACCGCTTCGCTGGGGTCGAGCTCGATCTTCACGAACTGCATGTCGTCGCCGAGGATCTCGTAGTCGATCTCGTGCATCGTCGCCACTGGGTGCTCCTTGGCTCGAGGGATTGGGTCAGGGGGAACCGTCGGGCGGTGCTCCACCGCATGCCGCAGGATACGCGAGCGGGCGCGCGATGTTGCGGCCCGGAGCGGCTAATCGGCGCCGATCAGGCCATGCTGTTCCAGCAACTGCTCGTAGCGCACCAGGCCCGCCTCGTCGTCGGGTCCGAAGCGGTAGTGGAAGCGCCGCAGATAGCCCTCCATCTCGGCAGGGCTCCAGCCCGGCGCCGTCTCGCGGCGGGCGATCTCGGGCAGCGACGCGAGCCCGGCGGCGAGCGAGGTCTCGAGGAACGCGCGCAGCTCCTGCTTGATGCCGACATCGAGGGCGCGGCGCACCACCCACACGGCGTACACGAACGGCAGGCCCGTCCACGCCTCCCAGTCGGCGCCCAGGTCGAGCGTGTGCGCGAAACCCTCAGGCGGCCGCTTGCGCGTGCGCATCGCCGTGTCGCCGATCAGCAGCACGCCCTCGGCCTGCGCGGGCTCGAGTCCGCGCACGTAGCGCACGTCGGTCAGGCCGCGCCGCGCGCCGAGCAGCAGCTTGAGCAGCCGGATGCTCGTGCTGGTCTCGGGCGTCACCGAGAGCAGCGCGCCACCGAGCGCGTCGGCGGGGCGGCGCGAGAAGAGCAGCACCGACAGCACCTCGCCGCGCGCCGCGATCCCCATGGGCGCGAGCAGCTCGAAGCGATCGCGCAGGCGCAGATAGTCGCCGGCCGCCATGAGCCCCATGTCCACCGTGCCCGCCTCGGCCTCGCGGCCCAGGTCGCGCGGCACCAGGTTGCGCACGGCGAACGGCGCGTCGTGCCAGAGCGCGTAGAACGGTGCGGCGTTGGAGTAGGGGATCCGCGCCGCGACGGTGCCAGTGGAGAGGTGGGAGGCCATGAGGGCACGCAGT
>CADEFY010000505.1 GCA_902826705.1 uncultured bacterium | reverse complement strand
AGCCCCGCGCCGCCCATGGCGGTCCAGCGCGGCGCGCCGCCGGCGGCGAGGAAGCTGGCCGCGCGCGTGCCCGCCCCGGCAGCATCGGCAGACGCGAGCGCGGGTGCGAGCATCGCCGCGGCGGCCGCCGCCGCCACCCACCCGATCGAGCGCATCCGTGCGCGAGCGCGCATGCTAGGGCAGCCTCGCGAGTCGGATCGACTGGCGCACGCCGTCCGCGAGCAGCCAGGCGCGGTACACGCCGGGCGCACAGAGCTGGCCGGCCTCGTTGCGGCCGTCCCACTCGAACTCGGTCAGGCCCGGCGCCGACAGCACCGACGCGAGCCGCCGCACACGCTGACCGCCTCCGTCCACGACCTCGAGCGTGGTCACGGCAGCGGCCGGAGCCGCGACCGGGATGCGCTCCCGCCCGCCGATCCGCACGGGATTGGGATAGGCCGCGCGCAGCTTCCAGGCCGTCGGCGCGCCCTCGAGCACGTTCACGACCACGGCACGCGAGCGCGCGCTCAGGTTGCCCTGCTCATCGAACGCGGCCACCTGGTACGAGAGCACGGGCGCCTCGGGCAGCCGCTGATCGACCCATTCGTTCACATCCCCCGCGACGCGGCCGGTCTGGGCCCACGGTCCATCGGGGTCCTCGGCACGGAACACCGCGTAGCCTGCGAGATCGCCCTCGGTGTTGGGCCGCCACGTCACGCGCACGGCCTTGCCCTCCTCCTGCGGCACGGCGGCGACGTTCTCGGGCGCCTGCGGCGCGGAGGTGTCGAGCAGCCCGTCCCAGCGCAGCACGTTGGAGAGTCCCGACCAGTTGCCGGCCTCGTCCACGCTGCGCACGCAGAACCAGTACACGGTGCCCGGCGCGAGCCCGCGCACGCGCATGCTCTGGTGTGAACGCGCGGGCGATGGCGTGGGAGCACCCGGCAGCAGCGTCGCCAGCGCGTAGTCGACCTCGGTGACGATCGGCGACGTGGAGCCACGCGCCTCGTAGCGCGACACCGTGCCGACCAGGCCATCGTCGCCGGGCGCGGTCCACGTGAGCCGCAGCGAGTCGGAGGCGGAGCCCTGCGCCTGCGCGCGCCCGGGCGCCAGGCACGCACACGCGCACGCGAGGATGAGCAGGGGACCGAGTCGGCGGATCGCGCACGCGCGCCCGGTCCCCGTCATGTCAGCGCGCCCCTCGTCGAGGCGGCGTCACCGCGGTCCGCGCGAGGCTGATCCAGACCCATCCCGCGGTCAGGTCGGCGATCGTCGCGGGCGACTTGGTGTCCGGCGTGGTCACCGACGGCACGTTGGAGAGCGCCGAGACGTTGCCCGAGTCATCCGTCGTGCGCGCGGCGAAGTAGTAGGTGACCTGTCGCGACAGTCCGCGCACCTGGAACGACTGCGTGGTGCCCGCCGCCGCCGGTGCCGGCTCGCCGCTCACCTGCGTCGCCGCCGCCCAGTTGGCGCTGGTGATCGGCGAGGTCGAATAGCGCACGTCATACGACGCGGCTGTGCCCGTGAGGCTGTCGTCGCCCACCGCGACCCATTGCAGCGTGACCGAGGTGTCATTGGAGGCGGGCACGCTCAACGCGAGCGGTG
>CADEFY010000504.1 GCA_902826705.1 uncultured bacterium | reverse complement strand
ACTCACCCGCACCTGCATCTGCCCCACGCGAATCGCCTTCGGAAGCTGCCGCAGCCGCCGTCGAGCGAACGAGCGGCGGTCATCGGCGACGAGCACCACGTCCTCGTCCTCGGTGCGCACCGCCGCCAGCTCGGAGTCGCGCGCCGCGAGGCGGATGCGCACGAGGGCGAGCAGATGCTCGAGCGCTTCCGGCAGCGCGCCGAAGCGGTCCGTCAGCTCCGAGCGGAGCATGTGCACCTCGGCGCTGTTCGTGATCGCCGCGATGCGCTGGTAGAGCGCGAGCCGTCCCTCGACCTCGGGCACGTACGACTCCGGGATGAACGCCGAGGTAGGCAGGTCCACCACGGGCCCGCGCCCGAGCGGTGCCGGGGCCGGTGCGCGACCTTCGTGGGAGGCGCGCAGCTCCTCGACGGACTCCGCGAGCATCTTCGTGTACAGGTCGAAGCCGACCGAGGCGATGTTGCCGCTCTGCTCCGCGCCGAGCAGGTTGCCGGCGCCGCGGATCTCGAGGTCGCGGAGGGCGACCTGGTAGCCGGAGCCGAGCTCGCTCGCCTCGAAGATGGCGGCGAGGCGCTGCTGAGCCTCCTCGGTCATCACGCGATCCCTCGGGTGCAGCAGGTACGCCGAGGCCTGGTGCACGCTGCGGCCGACGCGTCCGCGCAGCTGGTAGAGCTGCGCGAGGCCGAACCGGTCCGCCTGGTCCACGATCAGCGTGTTCACGTTCGGGATGTCGATGCCGGACTCGATGATCGTGGTGCACACGAGGACATCGAACTCGCCGTCGCCGAACCGCTCCATCACGCGCTGGAGGATCGACTCCGGCATCTGGCCGTGTCCGACGACGAAGCGCGCCTCCGGCACGATCGAGCGCAGGCGGTCCGTGAACACATCGATGCTGTGCACGCGGTTGTGGACCACGTACACCTGTCCGCCGCGCTCGACCTCGTGAAGGATCGCCTCGCGCACCAGGATGTCATCCCACTCGGCGACGAACGTCTGGACCGGCTGGCGGCCCTCGGGCGCCGTGTCGATGGTCGACATGTCACGGATGCCGGACAGCGCCATGTGCAGCGTGCGAGGGATGGGCGTGGCCGAGAGCGTCAGCACGTCCACCTCGAGGCGCATCCGCTTCAGGCGCTCCTTGTGCGTCACGCCGAAGCGCTGCTCCTCGTCGATGATCACGAGGCCGAGGTTGGAGAACTCGATGGCGGGCTGGAGCAGCCGGTGCGTGCCGATGATGATGTCGATCTCCCCCGCGCGCAGCCGCGCGATGATGTCGCGCGCCTCCTCGTCCGAGCGGAAGCGCGACAGCACATCGACGCGCACGGGGAAGCCCGCGACGCGCTCGCGGAAGGTGCGCTCGTGCTGCTGAGCGAGCACGGTCGTCGGCACGAGGACGGCGACCTGGTAGCCGTCCATCACCGCCTTGAAGGCGGCGCGGATCGCCACCTCGGTCTTGCCGAAGCCCACGTCGCCGCAGATCACGCGGTCCATCGGACGGGCCGCCTCCATGTCGCCCTTCACCTCGGTGAGCGCCTGCAGCTGGTCCGGCGTCTCCTCGAAGGGGAAGCCATCCTCGAGCTCGCGC
>CADEFY010000503.1 GCA_902826705.1 uncultured bacterium | reverse complement strand
CAGGCCGTCCGCGGCGGGGAAGTGCACCAGCATGTCGTGCTGCTCCTTGAACAGCGAGAAGTCCGACATGAAGAGCGTGAAGTAGCCGAGGATCCCGAGCACCCCGATGAAGAAAGCGCCGAGGGCGAGCTGGGTCTTGCTGGTCATGGTTCAGGCCTCGCGAAGGTAAGTGCGCGGGTTCTCAGTCCAGGCGGTCGCCGAGGAAGCGCACCAGGCGGGGCTCGGTCGAGTTCAGGAACTCCTCCGGTCCCGAGACGAAGTGCAGCCGCCCGCCGTCGAGCAAGCCGACCCGGTCGGCGACCGTCTTCACCGTCCCCATGTGGTGCGTCACGGTCAGCGAGGTCACCGACAGGCGGTCGGAGATCTCGCGGATCAGGTGGTTGATCGACGAGGAGATCTCGGGGTCGAGCCCGGCGGTCGGCTCGTCGTACAGGATGATCTCGGGGTCGGTGATCAGTCCGCGGGCCAGGCCCACGCGCTTCTTCATGCCGCCCGAGAGCTCGCTGGGCATCTTGTCGTAGGTGTCGGGCACGTGCACCAGGGCGAGCTTCTCGTGCACCCGGTCGACGATCTCGTCCTCGGGCATGTCGGTCGTCTCGCGCAGCGGCAACGCCACGTTGTCGCCGGCCGAGAGCCAGTTCAGGAGCGCCGCCTCCTGGAACACGTAGCCCATGCGCGAGCGCAACTCGCGCAGCGGCTCCCTGCGGACGGTCGACATGTCGTTGCCGTCGACGGTCACCTTGCCTTGGTCGGCCTTCAGCAGCCCGACCACGTGCCGCAGCATGACCGACTTGCCGGTGCCCGAGGGACCCATGACCGTGAAGTTCTCGCCCTTCACGATCGCCAGGTCCATGTCCACCAGGATGCGCTTTGGGCCGAACGACTTGTGCACGCCGTCGAACCGGATGAGCACGTCACCGGCCACCTCGGCGCCGTCGTAGTCCTCGTCCCCGGCGTGGGGCCGCTCTTGCTCGACCGCGCTCATGCCTGGAAGAAGACCCACGACAGGAAGTAGTTGAAGACGATGATCGCGATGATCGAGTCGCGCACGGCCTTGCGCGTCGCGTTGCCGACGCCCATCGCGCCCGAGGTGGCCTGCAGGCCGGCCGAGCACGAAATGATCGAGAGCACGATGCCGAACACGAAGGACTTGATCAGTCCCGAATAGACGTCCTTGGGCAGGTCGAGCCAGAAGCGCGCGCCGCGCAGCGCCTCGAGCGCAGAGTCGTAGTAGAGCGAGAGGCCGACCTTCAGCTGCGACTCGGCGATGAACCCTCCGCCGATGATGCCGATCGTGTCGCAGAGCACGGTGAGCATCGGGCACATGACCGCGACGGCCACGATGCGCGGCATGATCAGGAAGCGCACCCGATCGATCGACATGACCTCGAGCGCCGCGAGCTCCTCGCTGACCGCCATCGTGCCGAGCTCGGCCGCGAGCGCGCTGCCGACCGTGGCCGCCAGGATCGTGGCCGTGATGAAAGGACCCATCTCGCGGCACATCGAGAGCGCGACGATCGTGCCGATCTGGTCCTGCTGGCCGAAGCGCGACAGCTCGAGCCCGGCCTGCAGGGCCACGATCATGCCGCTGAAGAG
>CADEFY010000502.1 GCA_902826705.1 uncultured bacterium | reverse complement strand
CTCGCGCTCGCCGACACCCTGCGCCCCGAGGCGCCCGCGGTGGTGACGGCGCTGCGCCGGCAGGGGCTCGCGGTCTGGATGCTGACCGGCGATGCGATGGCGCCCGCGCGCGTGATGGCGCACGCCGCCGGCATCGACGAGTCCAACGTGCTCGCCGACGTGCGCCCCCACGACAAGCGCGCGCGCATCGCGGCGATGCGCGCCGGTGGCCTTCGCGTGGCCATGGTGGGGGACGGGCTCAACGACGCGCCGGCGCTCGCCGAGGCCGACCTGGGGCTCGCCATGGCGGGTGCGACAGACGTGGCCATGGAGGCCAGCGGCATCACGCTGCTGCGCGGCGACCTCACCGCCGTGCCGGATGCGCTCGCGCTGGCGCGGCGCACGCTGCAGGTGATCCGGCAGAACCTGGCGTGGGCATTCCTCTACAACGTGGTGCTGATCCCCGTGGCCGCGGGCGCGCTGGTGCCGCTGCTCCGCGACGGCGGCGCGGTCGGCCCGGTGCTCGGCTGGCGGGGGGCGCTGCACCCCATGCTGGCCTCGCTGGCCATGGCGCTCTCGAGCGTGTCCGTGGTGCTGTCCTCGTTGCGGTTGCGGGGGTTCCGGGGCTCGGTGAGTCCGGCCTCGCACGTCAGGCCTGCGTGAGGACTGCGGCCGTCCGCAGCTCCCTGCTGGCGCCCGGCCGCGAGGCCGTCGATACTTCGGGCACGATGCGCACCCGACGCCCCACGTTCCTGCGGCATGTGCTGGCACTGGCCTTCACGCTGGTGCTGCCGGTGGCGTCGGCGCACTGCGTGACCATGGCGCTGCTCGCCTCGCCGGCCACGACGGCCGTGGATGGCGTCGCGCCGATGCGCGCGGACCACAGTTGCTGCGCGACCTCGGCTGCCGCAGGCACACGCGGCACACCGGCTCCGGGGAGCGCCACCGACTGCGCCTGCATCGGTCTTCCGTCCGCGACGGCCCCGGCGACGCAGTCGCTCGAGGCCCCCGCGGTCGTGGCGACGCCGATCGCGATCGACGCGACGCTCGCGCCGCCCACGCATCTCTCGCTCCCGCGGGCTCCGCGGTGGAGCGATCCGCCGCCGGTCGCACCTGCGATCGGCGCGTTCTCGCTGCGCGGCCCACCCGCGCAGGGCTGATCCCGCTCCGTCCACGCATCCCGATGGACCCGCCGTGCCCTGCGGCACGGCGATGACGCGCCCGGCCTCGATCGGCCGAACGGCGCGGGGGAGACGGCCAAGTGAAGCGAGTGCTGTCATGCATCGTCCTGCTGCTCTGCATGGTCCCGGCCGTCACGCGCGCGGCGTCGCCGCGTGAACTGACGCTCGCCGCGGCCGAGTCGCTCGCCGTGGCCGAGGGCCGCGCGGAGCGACGCGCCGCCGCGTCGCGGGTGGCCAGCGCCCGGGCGGAGTCCCTGGCGGTGCGGGCCGCGCCGCCGATCGAGTGGAGCGTGATGCACGCGCGCGCCGGCGAGCGCTTCGCCGGCAATGAGTCGCAGGCGTGGGAGGTGGAGGCCGCGCGCGAGTTCGACGTGTGGGGCCGCCGCGCACGCGCCACCCGCGCCGCCGTCCGCAACTCCGACCTCCCCGTCATCGTCAA
>CADEFY010000501.1 GCA_902826705.1 uncultured bacterium | reverse complement strand
CTGGGCACGCCCGAGGGCGAACTGGCGCTGGCACATGCGGTGGTGCACCTGGCGCGTGCGCCCAAGTCGAACGCCGTCTATCGCGCATTCGGGGCCGTGAGCGCCGAGGTCGAGGCGAGCGGTTCGCTGCCGCCGCCGCTCGTGATCCGCAACGCGCCCACGCGCCTGATGAAGGACCTGGGCTACGGCGCGGGCTATGCATATGCGCACGACGACCCCGAGGGCGCCAAGGCACAGCAGCATCTGCCGGACGAGCTGGTGGGGCGCAAGTGGTGGGAGGAGTAGTCCGGGCTTCGGACGCGCGCGGCCGGCGCGAGGCATGACAACTCTCCCGCGTGGCTGTGCCATGGTGCTCGCGCAGACCCCGCGACTCGCCCCCGCGGAGCTTCGCCATGCTGCCGCGCTCGTTGTCGCACTTGTCGGACCGTGCCCTCGCGGAGCAGCTCGAGACGCTCGTCTCGCGTGAGCGTGTCCACGCCGCCGAACTGCTGGCGCATCTCGCCGAGTTCGATGCGCGCAAGCTGTACCGGCCGGCGGGCTACGCGTCGCTCTACGTGTACTGCGTGAAGGCGCTGGGCATGTCCGAGGATGTCGCGTGTCGGAGGACCATCGCAGCGCGGGCGTCGCGACGGCATACGGCGATCCTCGCTGCGCTCGCCGATGGGCGCTTGCATCTCACGGCGGTCGTGACACTCGCCCCGTACTTGAAGCGACTGCCCCGGCAGGCGGCAGTGGCATTGCTCGAAGCCGCCGAGCGCAGATCCAAGCACGACCTCGCACTGATGCTCGCGACTCGATTCCCGAGCCCTGACGTGCCGACGAGTGTGCGGCCGGTCATGCCCGCGAGTGATCCTGCCGCGACCGAGCGCGCACCGCTCACCACGCGGCCCGATACGCCTTCGTCGGGCAGCGCTCTACAAGTCACGCCAATGTCATGCACATCCGCGCCAGCGCGGATTTCGGACGTTTCCATGACATCGGCGCCGCCCCTCGGCCCGCTGTCGCTCGCCGTGCCTCCGCAACCGCCGCCGCAGCAGATCCGCGCCCAGGTCGTGCCGCTCTCCGCCGAGCGCTTCGAGCTGCGCGGCACGATCAGCCGCGACTTTCACGAGAAGATCCAGAAGCTCCGCGAGCTGTTCTCGCATGTGGTGCCCAACGGCGACGCGTTCGCGCTGCTCGAGCGCTGTGCGGACGAGGTCCTGGTCCGCGCGGAGCGGCGGGGGACGACGCGCGCTTCGCGAGTCGAGGCCGATGGGACTCCCTTGGCGGTCGACCCCGAACACCGCCAAGCCCCCGAAGCCCTGCGCCGCTTCATCTGGCATCGCGACGGCGGGCAGTGCACGTTCGTGAGCGAGTCCGGTCGCCGATGCGAGTCGCGCGAGCGCGTCGAGCTCGATCATGTGGTGCCAGTCGCCAAGGGGGGCAGGACCGAGGCCGGCAATCTGCGGCTGCTCTGTCGCTCGCACAACCAGTTCGAAGCAGAGCGACAGCTGGGGCCCGAGTTCATCCGCCAGCGTCGCTCGCAGGCCGCGCAGCAGCGCTAGTTCGCGCGGGCGAGCGATCGCGCTACTTCCATGCCCGCTTGATCGCGCCCCGCGACCGCC
>CADEFY010000500.1 GCA_902826705.1 uncultured bacterium | reverse complement strand
GCAGGTAGAAGCGCCCCACGTCGGGCCCGGTGCCGCCGATCGACAGCAGCAGCCGCGCGCGCGCATCGAACACCAGCAGCGTGTCGTGCATCGACTCCACCACGTACAGGTTGCCTTCGTCGTCGGCGGCCACGCCCTTGGGCCGCACCAGGTTGCCCACGTACAGGCCGCGCTGGCCGATCGTGCGCAGCGGCTGGCCCACGCCGTCGAAGGCCTGCACGCGCGCGTTGATGGCATCGGTGACGTAGAGCCTGTCCTGCGACCACGCCAGGTGCGTGGGGAAGTTCAGCTGCCCGGCACCGTCGCCGCGCTGGCCCCAGCGGTCGAGCAGGCGGCCGTCGTCGTCGAACACCTTCACGTCGTGGTCGTGCGTGTCGGCCACGAAGATGCGGCCCTGCTTCGCGTCGCGCGCCAGGCCGGTGGGCCGCTTCAGCAGCCCGGCGCCGATCTCACCGAGCGGCTGCCCGTCGGGCCCGAGCCGCACGACGGCGCGCAGCTCGGCATCGGCCACCAGCACCTCGCCATTGCGGCCGGCCACGATGCCGATCGGCGCGAGGAAGCGCTGCCCGGCGGACGCGCGTTCCCACACATCGAGCTTGCCTGCCGGCTCGTCGAACACGAACACGGCACCGCGGCTGACGTCGGTGACCAGCACGCGGCCGCGCGCATCCACGGTGCCGCTCTGCGGCCGCTGCAACACCAGCGGGTCGGGCTCGCGCTCGCTCAGGCCCACCAGCCACTGCAACGCGCGCTTGAAGGTGCCGGGTTCGGCCTCGGGCGCCTTGAAGTTGCCCTCGCCGGTGAGCTGGCCGATGTAGCGGTAGCGCGGCACCTCCTGTGTCTGCGGCGCCGGCCACACACGGCCCTCGCTGCCGGCGCCTTCGAAGCGCATCTGCGTGGGCTCGTTGGCGCAGCCGAGCACCAGCCACGCGGCGGCGTGCGTCGCCAGCGCCGAACCCAGCGTGCTCGAGGCGCGCATGCGGCTCACGGTGCCGCCCTCCCCGGGCTGCGCAGGCTCTCCGGGCTCACCATCAGCAGCTGCACGCGGGCGAACACGCCGTCGGTGTCGCCGTACTCGGTGACGAACTCGGCGATCGTGTTGTGCGGCGCGCCGGTGTGGACCTTCGGCGAGCCGGGCTCCAGCGCGGCGCGGCAGTCGGCGACGGCGGGCAGCGGCGACAGGTCGAGCGCGACCAGCGCCGCCGCATCCTCCGCCGCGTAGCGGCTGTCGGCGATCACGACGGCGATCGGCTCGCCGACATAGCACGCCTCGCTGTGCGCCAGCACCGGGCGGTCGGCGACCTGCTGGTAGGCCTTGCTGGGCAGGCCGACCGACAGTCGGTCGGCGGTCAGCAGCGGCTTCAGCTCGGCGAAGGTCAGGACCGCGTGGATGCCGGGCGCGGCGCGCGCCGCCGCCGCCTCGATGCCCCGGATCGTCGCGTGCGGCACGGGGCTCCGCACGAACGCCGCGTGCAGCATGCCGGGGAAACGGATGTCGTCGACGAACCGGCCGCGGCCGGTCAGCAGCGCCGGGTCCTCGATGCGCGCCAGGCTCTTGCCGAACAGGTGGCCGGCCATGATGCGGCTCAGATGCGGTGGCGCTCGCCGC
>CADEFY010000499.1 GCA_902826705.1 uncultured bacterium | reverse complement strand
TCGACTGTGGACCGATGGCGGCATGCGTCGCGGGCGAGTGCGTGCTGTCGTGCCCGCCCGGACTCACGCCGTGCGCGGGAGGATGCGTCGACACACGCGTCGATCCGCTCCATTGTGGTGAGTGCGACAACGCGTGCTCGCCGGGGCAGGCGTGCGACGGGCGGTGCCGCAACAACTGCGGAGGCGGCGTGTCCGAGTGCGACGGGGGCTGCTTCGATCTGCGCGTCGACGAGCGCCACTGCGGTGGGTGCAATCAGCCGTGCGTCGATGGAGAGTCGTGCGAGGCCAACATGTGCGGCTGCACGGACATGCTGTGCGACGACGGGTGCATCGACACGACGATCGATCGCAGCAACTGCGGCGGCTGTGACGTGCAGTGTGCTCCCGACCAGGTGTGCGTCGACAGCGAGTGCGTCGGCACGTGTCCCGAAAGCCAGACGATCTGCGGCGAGGCGTGCGTCGACACGACGGTGAACGTGTTGCACTGCGGCGCGTGCGATCAACCGTGTGTCAGTGGTCAGGCCTGCCTCGCCGGCGACTGCGTGGCTGGCTAGTCGCCCATCTTCTCGGCGACCTTCTCGAGGCGCGCGATGGCGGCCTTGTTGCCGAGGCTCTTGGCCTTCTCGTACTGCGATCGTGCTTCGGCGTACTTGAAGCTCTTGAAGTACGCATCGCCGAGCTGCAGCCGGTACTTCGCGGTGCTCGGGGATGCGGCGACGGCCTTCTGCGCGTAGGTCACCGCCTTCCCGTACGCGCCCTGGTCGTAGTGGATCGACGACAGCCCCGACAGCGCGTTGGCATTGCGGGTGTCACGGCTGAGCGCCTGGTGGAACAAGCGCTCCGCCGTGGAGCGATCGGCGGAGGCGAGCGCAGCCTCGCCGCGCTTCGTCAGCGTGCGCGCGTCCTCTTTACCGGGACCCGAAGGCTCGGACGCGCGCGCGGCCTCGGGCTCGACCGGCGCGGGGCCGGAGGACTCGCGCGGAGAAACGACGGCCGCCGTCGCCACCGCCTTGGGCTTCGCACCCGCCCGCTCCCGCGGCTTGCTCGACGCAACCCTCATCGGCGACTCCTCGATCACCGCCTGCAGCCGCGCCTCCGTGCTCACCGCATGATCGTGGCTCTGCTCGATCACCTCCCGCACCTTGCGGTCACGCTCCGCATCGTCGGGCTCCGCCAACGCGACGAGCGGCCTGGTCGCGCGCAGATCCGCTTCGCTGAAGCCACCGGTCGCCGCCTTGTCGCGCAGCAACGCGAGCTCGCCCGGCGTCATCGGTGCGCGCTCCCTCGCCTTCGCGTGATCGGGCTGGAACACGATCGCCTGCGCGTAGTAGTCGAGCGCGAAACCCCGCGCGCCTGGGTGGTCCCAGTAGCGATCGCCTAGCCGCGACAGCGTGTCGGCAAACTCCTTGCGCAGCGAGTCGGCGGCAACGTTGGCCGGCGACGTCTTCATCGCTTCGAGCTCGAGCACCTTCAGGTACGCCGTCGGATCATCGGGACGATCCGCGTCCGGATACACGTACGCCGCCTTGGCCCCCGCTGCGCGGGCCTCCTGCACGAGCGTGTCCACAGCGGCATCGACATCCGCCGCCACCGCGGGCTCGCGCAGCACCGCGA
>CADEFY010000498.1 GCA_902826705.1 uncultured bacterium | reverse complement strand
GCGCACCGGGGCCGCGTCGCCCGCCAGCGCGCCTGCCAGTTCGCGGGCGATGCGCGCGTGCTCGCCGGAGACGCTGGCGCCGAGCACGCCGTAGACAGCGGTGACCGGCGGTGCGGGTGGCGGGCTGGGCGCGGCGGGTGCGGCGGTCGTGCGGCTGGGGGCATCGCTCACGCCGGGCGCGGCTGAGGGTGCTGCAGTGGCCATGCGCTCGTCGGCTTGTATGCGCCACAGCCCGAGGCCTGCCGCGACCGCCAGCACCACCAGGCCCAGCCACGCGGGCAGGGGCCACCGGCGTGGTGCCGGCGTGGTGGGCAGCGCCGGCGACGGGAAGGAGGCCGCAGCGAGGTCCGGCAGGTCAGCCAGCACGATGGTCGGCGGGTCAGCCAGCACGATGGCCGGCGTGACGGGCGGCAAGACGGGCGCGGCCGGCGCGGCGGGCGGGGCGGGTTGGACCACAGGCGCGGCGGGCGGCGCTTCGGCGATCGCCGGTTCTGCGGGCGCCGTCGCCGCCTCGGCGGTCGGCGGCACAGCCGCCACACGCGATGCGAGCTTCTCCACCAGTTGCGGCAGCTGGGCCGCGAAGGGCTCAGCGGGTGCGTGTGAATCGCGTGCCGACTGCGCGACGCGGCGCACGCGCTCGTTGACCGAGCGCAGGAACTGCTCGCCGGTCTGCGGGCGGCCGTGCGGCGGCACGATGCCGGGCGCCGTGCGCGTCAGGCGCGGCGGCACCTGCAGCGGCCTGTCGATCGGCTCGAGCGCCAGTGCAGCGCCCTGTGGCTGCAGGCGCAGCGCGTTCCACGACCCGTGGGGCAGGCCCACACACACGGCGTGCAGCCACGGCCACGACCGTTCGTCCACCGCCACCAGGAAGTTCGCCCGCAGCTGCGGCGACCGCACCGCCGCGGCCCAGGTTTCCACCAGGCGCCGATGGCCCATGCGGATGCGGCCGGCCTCGAGCAGCTCTTCGAAGTGGTCGAACACGAAGAGCAGCCGCGCGCCGTCAAACCGCTCGGCATGGTCGACCAGGCTGCCCGGCGTGAGGGCGTCTGCCAGCGCGCGGCGGCCGCGTGCAGGGCCGCCTTCGTCGAGGGCACGCTGCAGGGCCTGCATCGAGGCGTCGTCCCAGTGCGCCATGGTGTGGATGCGCTCGTGCGGCGCGCCGGCCTCGACATGTTGGCGCCGGTCGGGAAACGGCACCACCACGCCATCGACGGTAGGCGCGGCGGGCGGGTGGTCGATCGCGCGCCGGCGCAGCAGCGGCAGCACGCTGTCGAGCAGGGCTGACAGGTCGGCGCCGGCTGCGGCCACCACCACCGTGAGGCGCCATCCGCGCAGGGCCTGGGCCAGCTGCTGTGAGAGTGCACCGAAACCGCCCGCATCGTGGGGCGAAGAGGACCGAACGCGCTGAACCATGGGGAGGGATTATTTCAGGCGCTGAAGTGCGCGATGATTGCCCCTCCCGCCAATCGCCTCGACCCTGGGCCACTGCCATGATTCGTCGCCTGATTCCCCTCGCAGCTGCCGCCTTGTGCGCCGGCGCCGCCCATGCACAGCAATGGGTGCAGCTGAACGACCCGTTCGCGTTCGACACGCCACCGCCGATCTTCTGCAATGG
>CADEFY010000497.1 GCA_902826705.1 uncultured bacterium | reverse complement strand
CTCGACCAGGGGCCACCATGAAGCAACCAGAGACTTGCCCCACCTGCGGCGCTGCGCTCGGGCCGCTCCATCGCGATGCGCTGCAGCGCTGCTCGGCGTGCGAGCGGCTCAACCCACGCGGCTTTCGCTACTGCGGATTTTGCGCTACGCCGCTCGAGAGCGCGGTCGAGCACGCCGAGCGAGTCGATGTGGCCGCGCCGGCGGGCGGCTGGCCCAGCCTCGCGCGCGAGCTGGTGGAGCTGCGCTTCTACCTCGATCGCGGCGAGCTCGACGAGGCGTTCGAGCTGCTGTCGATCCTCCGCGAGCGGCACCCCGGACACCCGGCGCTGGCCGAGTACAGCCGCGGGCCGGCGAAGGGCAAGCCGCGCGCCGACACGCAGGTTCACCAGCTGGTGGACGCGGTGCTGGCCGACTCGGCGTCGCTCAGCTCGTCGTCGCTGCCACGCCGTGGGGTGCCGCAGTGGAACGCTCCGATGACGGACGACGACGAGGAGGACGGCAAGACGCGGGCCCATGTCGCGGTGCCGCTCGGGGTCGCGGACGACGAGGAGCCCACGAGCCGCCGCGCCAAGCCGGCCCCGCTCGGGTCTCGGACCCCGCGGGCGCCCGCCGCGGGCCGCTCGCGGGCCAAGACCAACCGGCACCTCGGTGCGGTGCCGCCAGCGACCGCCATCGCCGCCGTGGCACCGCCCGGGCTGACGGTCGCCGTGCCCACGTTGCAGGCGCCCGCGCCGTTCGGTGAGGCCGAGTCGGCGTCGAGTAAGCGCCTGGTCCGCAAGCGCGCCCTCAAGCCGCACAAGCGCACGGGGCAGCAAACCGCCGAACCCGAAATGGCCGAGCCCGCGGCGGCCGAGCCCGCGACGACCGAGCCCGCCGCGCCCACGGTCGGCCGTCGTCGCGCTCGCGGCACTCGCTTCGGCCAGCACGTGCTGGGGCGCCTGGGTGGCAAGGGCAAGCCATAGGACGCGCAGAATTTGCCCAGCTGCGGCCACACGTGCTGCGGGTACGCAAGGGGTGCAGCGCAGGAAATTTGGCCGCGCCGGCGCACGATCGGATCCTAGGCCCGGTGGCTCGTCTGCTGCGCCCGTTGATCAGCCTGGCCTTCATCGCCGGCTCGCTGTGGCTCGCGTTCACGGTGAAGCTGGGGGGGCGCACGTTCGCCGAGCACATCGATCGCATCGGGCAGACCCCAGAGGCACACGACCTCATCGAGGGCACCCGATCCACGGTCAATCCGGTGCTGCAGGAGGCCACCGATCGCGTGCTGGGCGAGCACATCGAGGCGCCCACGCGTGCCGAGCCCCAGCCGGCCACCCACGCCGCCACCATGCGTCCCGAGGCGCGGCCGCGGGTGTCCACGCCCGAGCGCGTGAAGCTGCCGGGCGCGCGGCGCTAGTTCCCATCGGGGGGCCGTGCCGTTAGAGTTCCCGTCATGCGAAGCGGCTGGGCCTTGCTGGTGGGTGTGAGCGCGTCGTTCTTGGCGTGCGGAGACGATGCGACGGGAATGGTCGAGACGACGGACGCGTCGACATCGTCCGGCACGGGCAATCCGCCGGGAACGTCGTGCGTCACGTACGAGGACGGCGGCTCGCGATCCTCGAGCTCGCGCGTGTGCGAGCCGAATCCG
>CADEFY010000496.1 GCA_902826705.1 uncultured bacterium | reverse complement strand
CGCCGGGCCGCGAGGCGTATCCGGGCGACGTGTTCTACCTGCACTCGCGCCTGCTCGAGCGCGCGGCCAAGCTGTCCGACAAGCTCGGCGGCGGTTCGCTGACCGCGCTGCCGTTCATCGAGACGCAGGCCGGTGACGTGTCGGCGTACATCCCGACCAACGTGATCTCGATCACCGACGGCCAGATCTTCCTCGAGGGCGACCTCTTCTACTCGGGCGTGCGCCCCGCGATCAACGTCGGCATCTCGGTCTCTCGCGTCGGTGGATCGGCGCAGATCAAGGCCATGCGCCAGGTCGCCGGCCGACTGCGTCTCGACCTCGCGCAGTACCGCGCACTGGCGGCGTTCGCGCAGTTCGGCTCCGATCTCGACAAGGCCACGCAGGCACAGCTCACGCGCGGCGAGCGCATGGTGGAGCTGCTCAAGCAGGGCCAGTTCCAGCCCATGGCCGTCGAGGCGCAGGTGCTGTCGATCTGGGCCGGCTCCAACGGTCACCTCGACGACCTTCCGGTCGCGGCGGTGCGCCGCTTCGAGACCGAGTGGCTCGCGTTCCTCGACGCCAAGTACCCCGAGCTGCCGCACAACATCCGCACCACCAAGGCGATCTCGGACGACGACCAGAAGCGCCTTGGCGAGGCGGTCAAGGCCTTCAAGGCACAGTTCAAGGCATAGGACATGGCTTCACTCAAGGATCTCCGCCGGCGCATCCGCGCCACCAAGAGCACGCAGCAGATCACCAAGGCCATGGAGATGGTGGCCGCGGCCAAGCTGCGTCGCGCGCAGTTGCGCGCTCAGGCGGCGAGCCCGTACGCGGCCAAGATCAGCGAGATGCTCGCCAATCTCTCGGGCGCGGCTTCCGAACTCGAGCATCCGCTGTTCAAGGTGCGCGAGGTCAAGTCCACGGCGCTCGTGCTGGTCACTGCCGAGCGCGGGTTGTGCGGTGCCTACAACACCAATCTGATCCGCGCGGCCGAGCAGCGCCTGCGCTCGGCTCCCCCGGGCACACTCCAGTTGGTGTGCGTGGGCAAGAAGGGTCGCGAGTACTTCAAGCGCCGCAGCTACCCGGTGCTCGCCACGTATGGGGACCTGCCGCCCGAGGCCAGCATCGAGTTCGCCCGCACGCTGACGCAGGACCTCACCCAGTTCTTCCTCGACGGCACCGTCGATCGCGTCGAGGTGGTGTACGCGCACTTCGTCAATGCGATCACGCGCCACATCACGACCGAGGTGTTCCTGCCGGTCGGCGGCGGCGAGTCGCAGGCGGCGGGCCGCGATCGCGGCACGATCTTCGAACCCGATCCGGAGAACATCTTCGGCGAGCTGCTGCCGCGCTACGCCACGGCCAAGCTCTACGCCGCCCTCGCGGACGCGCTCGCCTCCGAGCACTCCGCGCGCATGGTCGCGATGGGTTCGGCCCGCAAGAACGCGGGCGAACTGGTGGACAAGCTCACGCTGCAGCGCAATCGCCTGCGCCAGGCGCTCATCACCCGCGAGATCGCGGAACTGGTGGGCGGCGCGGAGGCGCTCAAGTAGGAGTCCCGCGACCGAGCCCGCGAGGCGAGGCGCCACATCACCTGACTTCGGGAGTGAGAACAATGAACGTCGGCAAGGTCGTGCAGGTGATCGGACCCACCGTGGACGTGGCATTCGATCCGGAC
>CADEFY010000495.1 GCA_902826705.1 uncultured bacterium | reverse complement strand
CCGCCGGCGTCGCGGGCGGCGCGGTGTCGAGCAGCCGCGGCACCAGAACCACGTTGGACAGTGCGGAGGCGTTGTCCTCCTCGTCGATCGCGCGCGCGGCGAAGTACTGGTCCGCCGAGCGGTTCACGCCGTTCACCGTGTGGCTCTGCGCCGTGCCCGCCACCGCCGGCGTCGGCGGCGAGGCGATCACCGTCGCGCTCGCCCAGTTGCCCTCGGTGATCGGCGACGTCGAGCGGCGCAGCTCGTAGCGCGTGGCCGTGCCCGTCAGACTGTCGTCGCCGACCGCCGTCCAGGTGAGCTGCACACTCGTCGCGGTGAGCGTTCCGGCCGCCAGCGCGAGCGGTGCGGGGCGGACGAAGTCCGAGCGGTCGAGCGTCGTCGCCTGGACGATGTTGGAGATGCCCGACCAGTTGCCGGCATCGTCACGCGTCTTGAGCGCGAACCAGTAGTCCGTGGCCGCCGTGAGGCCGGTGACCGTCTTGCTCTGCGACGTGCCGGCCGCGAGCGGCGTGGGCAGGCTGGTCACGACCGTCGCCGACGCGAAGTTGCCCGCATCGATCGGCGACGTGCTCATGCGCAGGTCGTACGCGGCGGCCGTGCCACTCAGCGAGTCGTCGCCGGGCGCCGTCCACGTGAGACGCACCGAGGTCATGGTGATCTGCGCGTGCGCCGAGCCGGCCATGGCGAGGGACGCCAACGCGAACGCCACGACGAGGTGCCTGCGGTCGATCATCGCCACTCCATCGGGCGCCGCCCGTGTCGCGGCCTGCCCCCTGTCGGTCCCACCCCACGGCCGCGCATGCGCGACGGCTCCCCGGGGGTGAGTCGGGCCCCCGGGCCGCGGGGACCGGAGCAGCTTGCGTGCCCGTTGGGCGAACTGGCGCGACCGGGTGTCGCGGCGAGGCGCAAGTCGCAGCCGGGTGGGGACCTGTGCGGCGTCGCAGGCGCGCACGCGCGCGAGTGCCGCTGCCCCGCAGTCGTGACGCCACGCCGGGATCTGCAATGCGCTCGGGCAGCCTGCGCGGCCCGAGGCGGGACTCAGTCGGGGCGCGCCGCGGCGGATCCGAGCGGGCCGATGAAGCCCGCCTGTCCCGGCTCCGGGCTCGATGGTCGGCCGAGCCCGAGTCGCGCGGGCGCGAGCGAGAGCCCCACGCGATGCACGCCGTTCGAGCGCGCGGCGCTCTCGAACGCGTAGTCGAGCCAGACACCGCCTGCGCGCAGCCCCACGCCGAACCCGGCGCCATCCGCGCGCTCCTCGGTGCGCGTGCCGAGTTCGTGGCGCCAACCCGCGCGCAGCGCCGCGCGACCGGCGATCGTCCACTCGCCACCCGTGCGCACCTGCCGCGGACCCGCCGCGGGCGACAGCACGTCGCTCGCGAGCGTGAGTCCGCTGGCCTCGTGCACCAGCGCGAGCCCGGCGCCAAGCGTGGCTGGCATGCGCCACTGTCGGTCCTGCCAGCGCATGCCGCCGCCGAAGTCCTGTCCCGAGACCGCGAGGTGCACGATCCCCAGGTCCGCCTGCGCACCGAGTCCGAACGACGCGCCGTTGCCGTGCGCCTCACCGATGTGCTCGCCCACATAGCGCGCGGTGCCGCCCACGGCGCACCACGGCGCGATCGCGCGCGCGAGCGTGACCCCCAGCGCCACGCTCTGTGCCGA
>CADEFY010000494.1 GCA_902826705.1 uncultured bacterium | reverse complement strand
GGCCGCCCCATCTCGCGGTCCTGCCCTTGCCGGTCGCGCCTTCACGGACGCCGGACTTGTCCGACGTGCGCGGGCAGCTGATGCCCCGCCGCGCGCTCGAGATCGCGTGCGCGGGCGGGCACAACCTCGTGCTGGTCGGGCCGCCCGGCGCGGGCAAGACCATGCTCGCGCGGCGCCTGCCCGGCATCCTGCCGCCGTTGACAGTGGACGAGGCGCTCGAAGCGACCGCGGTGCACTCGGTGGCCGGTCTGCTGGCCAGTGGCGGCGGCCTGCTCGCGGATCGGCCGTTTCGTGCGCCGCATCACACGGTCTCCGATGTGGCCCTGATCGGGGGCGGTGGACAGCCCCGGCCCGGCGAGGTAAGCCTTGCGCATCACGGCGTGCTGTTCCTCGACGAGCTGCTCGAGTTCCGACGCGGTGTGCTCGAGGTGCTGCGTCAGCCGCTCGAAGAAGGCCGCGTGACGATCGCGCGGGCGGCTCGGACCGCCGTCTTTCCCGCCAGGTTCATGCTCGTCGCCGCGATGAACCCCTGCCCCTGCGGGTGGCTCGGCGATCCGCGGCGGGAATGTCGCTGCACGCCGCAGCAGGTGGCGCGCTATCGCGGCCGCCTCTCCGGTCCTCTGCGCGATCGCCTGGATCTCACCGTCGAAGTGCCGGCGCTCCCGCCCGACGTGCTGGGGCCGTCGCCGGCGGGAGAAGCGTCGGCCGGCGTCAGGGCCCGCGTGATCGCCGCGCGGGACCGCCAGCGTGCGCGTACGGGGCCGGACGCCCCGGTTCCAAACGCCGTGTTGTCTCCCGCACTGCTCGCGCGGCACTGCAGCCTGGACGCCGCCGGGCTGCGACTCCTCGGCGCCGCGGTGCAGCGTCTCGGCTTGTCGGCGCGCGGCTACGACCGCGTCCGGCGCGTGGCACGCACCATCGCCGATCTGGCCGGTGCAGAACGTGTCGCCGCCGATCACGTCGCCGAGGCGCTGCAGTTCCGGATGTCGAGCTAGAGATCCAGTCACGCGCGATCGCACCTCCAGTGCATCCACGCTAGACTGTGAAATCCGGCCATGAGCTTCGGCGTCCTTGCATCCTCTGCCGCCCCGGTGGGTCGCTTCCGCATCGTCGCTTTCTGGGAAGGCATTTCGTATCTCGTGCTCCTGTTCGTCGCGATGCCGCTGAAGTACGGTCTGGGCATCGACGCGGCCGTCAGGGTGGTGGGCATGGCCCACGGCGTTCTCTTCCTGGGATACTGCGTGACGCTCGCCGTTGCCGCGCGGCATCTCGGAACGCGCCTCAGCGTGCTCGCGTTCCTGGTGTCGCTCATACCGGGCGGGACGTTCTGGCTCGAGACCCGGCTGCGCCAGGACGAGCGCGGGGGCGAGGCGCGAGGCGCGTCGATCTGAGCAGCACCGGCTGCCCTTCTTCGCCCCTTCTTCGCTCGAGCCGATTACGCCTTTGGCATCACAAGACCGTGTGGTAGAGTTTTCGCGCACCGCATGTTGCGACGAAATTACACGGTCCTTATCGCGGACCGTACCAGCGGCGTCGTCCGAGGGCTGACAATCAGTCTCCTAACGGTCTCCAGTCTCGCGGCCTCGGTTGTGATGCTGCCGGTACTCATCGCCGTTGGCGACCGACTGACGGGGGCCGTGGAGCGGCACCAGCTACTGGCG
>CADEFY010000493.1 GCA_902826705.1 uncultured bacterium | reverse complement strand
CGTGGGAAGACTCCCGCGGCGGGTTGGGCGGCGACAACATCTACGCGCAGCACGTGCTGGCATCGGGAGCGGTGGATGGCGCTTGGCCGGCAGATGGCCGGGCGCTGTGCACCGCGGCCAACATTCAGCACCATTCGCAGCTGGTGTCGGATGACGAGGGTGGGGCAATCGTCACTTGGCAGGACTTCCGAAGTGGGACGGGCTACGACATCTACGCACAACATGTGCTGGCTTCGGGCGCGGTGGACCCCGCGTGGCCTGCCAATGGTAGGGCTCTGAGCACTACAAGCACGTGGGAGCAGTTTCCGGAAATCGTTTCAGACGGCGCTGGAGGCGGGATTATCACCTGGGAGGACCTCCGCAGCGGGTCGGCGCCTGACATCTACGCCCAGCACGTGCTGGCATCGGGAGCGGTGGATGGCGCCTGGCCCGCCAACGGCCGGGCGCTCTGCTCCGCGTCACACTCCCAGCAGTCGTCGACGATCGTCTCAGACGACGCAGGGGGCGCCATTGTCACCTGGACCGACTTTCGCGGCGGGACAGACGGGGACATCTACGCTCAGCGTGTGGCACGTCACGGCTATCTTGGCACACCGGAGGTGGAGATCGCGAGCGTGACCGATCTGCCCAACGACGAGGGCGGACGGGTCAAGCTGTCCTGGAATGCCAGCTTTCTCGACCTAGCGCAGGATGCGAACCTCGTGGCGTATGACGTGCTGCGTTCGGTGCCGCCGAACGTGGCGGCCGGCATGGCTGAGCGCGGTTCCCACGTTCGCGCATGGCCGGGAGACGGGTTCGCGCTCCTCCCGGGCGATCTCGTCGCGCATGCGGCCGGTGCAGGTGTTTACTATTGGGAGTACCTCACCTCCATCTCAGCTGTGCACTATCTGAGCGGCTACAGCTACGTCGCTCCCACGCTCGCCGATTCCGTGGCCGGCTCCAATCCGAGCACCGCGTTCCTCGTGGTGGCGCGCAACTCCAGCGGCTCGATGTTCTGGCTCTCGCGTCCCGACTCGGGCTACTCGGTGGACAACCTCGCGCCCGCGGCGCCCGCACCGTTCACGGGTCAGTACGCCAATGGCGCGGTGCAACTGCAGTGGGGCCCCAGTGCCGAGGCCGACCTTGCAGGCTACCGCCTCTATCGCGGCACTTCGGCCTCGTTCACGCCGGATCCGAGCAACCTCGTCTCAACTCAGGCCGTGGCGGGCTACGCGGGTACGCCGGGCGCACCATGCTGGTACAAGTTGGTAGCGGTTGACATCCACGGCAACGAATCTTCGGCGACGACACTGCTGCCGACGGCGACGCTGGGCGTGGATGGCGGCGCGCTACCACGCGAGACCAGCTTCGCTCCCCCTTCGCCGAATCCGGCCGTGGCGCGAACGTCGCTGCGCTACGCGCTACCTCGCTTGGCAGCGGTGCGACTTGCGATCCACGACGCGGCGGGACGACTGGTGCGCGAGCTGGCGAACGGCTCGCGCGGGCCGGGCGAATACGCGGACGAGTGGGACCTGCGTGATGCGAGTGGACACGCCGTGGGCGCGGGGCTCTACTTCGCGCGGCTCGAAACCGCTCAGCGCACGCTGGTGCGGCGGGTGACGGTGGCGAGGTGATATGGAACCACCCTGGGTCAATCGATAGTCGATCTCCTTGCGGCCAACCTTCGGGG
>CADEFY010000492.1 GCA_902826705.1 uncultured bacterium | reverse complement strand
TGCAGCAGGCGGCCACTCGTCTCGAGCGCTCCGGCGGATCGTCCCCGAGCCAGGTGCGTGCGTTGAAGCAGATGCTTACCGCGATGGCGAGCGACCGCGTGAGCGGCGATGTACGGGTGGAGGGAGTCAATCGTCCGGTGCAGCTCTGGACCGAGACTCGCTTAACGATGCTGCGCCTCTACGAGAACGGTGGCTTGATGGGCGAGAAATACCTCCTCACCAATATCAGCAACGAGCCGATGGTGCTCGCCGAGCAGGAGTTCGATCGCGAGAAAGGCGACGTACTCGGCGTCTCGATCGAGAGCCATAACCTGCGGCCAGGTGAGAGCACCAACGTGTTCGTCCTCCGCCAGAGGAACTGATCATGGCCGATCAAGACAAGCCTTTCCTCGACCAGCTGACGCCCAAGCAACGCCAGTTTCTCACCCTAGGTGGCATTGCGTTTCTGCTGTTCGGGGTGCTGTGGGCAGTGTTCTCCATCACCGACACGCCGAAACACCCTGGAGCACAGGCGAGCGCGGCGCCAGGGCAACGCAAGGTCACCCAGGTCGGCGTGATGGCGCCCGGCGCGCAACTCGACCCGCGGGAGAAGTGGATCGGCGAAGCCGGGAAGGATGTCGCGCAATTGAAGCAGGACCGCGATCAAGCGCGCAGTCAAATTGCCAATCAGGAGCGATTCAATCAGGAAATTCTCAACCGGTTCGACGCGCTGAGACAGGATCTCGCCAGAGCGCCGCAAGCAGGCACAAGCCCGACCTACCCACCAAACGGGGCGCTCGCGGTGTCGACATCGACCGCCAATTTGCCGCCACCTCCGCCTCCCGCGCGGCAAAACCCGCAACTTGCGGGCGTACCGCCGGGAGCGCCTTCGACGCTACACGAAGCGCCGCCGATCGGGCTCGTGCGCGTGACGCTGAACGAGCCTTCCAAACCGGCAGCAAGCGCGCCCAATGCGGCTGGCGGACCGGTGCCGAAGTCTGACGACGCCGCCAAGGGCAAGAGCGTCGATAACTACTTGCCCGTGAGTTTTACCCGCGCGCTGCTGTTGGGTGGACTCGACGCGCCCACCGGCGGGCAGTCGCAGACCAATCCGCATCCGGTGTTATTGCGACTGGTCGACAGCGCCGTGCTGCCGAACCGCTACCGCGGCCAGGTGCGTGAGTGCTTCGTGATCGGCGCCGGGTATGGCGACATCAGCAGCGAACGCGCCTACATCCGTACCGAGAACTTGTCGTGCATCCGCAATGACGGCTCGACCCTGGAGATCGCGATCCAAGGTTCGATCTTCGGGGAGGACGGCAAAGTTGGCATGCGCGGGCGGCTCGTCACCAAGCAAGGCCAATTGCTGGCAAACGCGCTGCTGGCCGGTGTCGTGAGCGGGATTGGTACGGCGTTCTCGCAGTACTACACCACGACCACCACCTCGACCTTCGGCACGATCTCCACCCCCGATCCGAGCAAAGCCATCCAGTCGGGCCTGGGCACTGGTGTAGGCAGCGCGATGAACCGACTCGCCAACTACTACATCTCGCTCGCCGAGAAAGTATTCCCAGTGGTCGAAATCGACGCGGGCCGCATGGTCGACGTCGTACTCACCAAAGGTGTGGTGATCGACGCGCCGCTGAACGCCGGTGCCACAGCCGTTCCTTCGGCCAACAGACCTACCCACCAA
>CADEFY010000491.1 GCA_902826705.1 uncultured bacterium | reverse complement strand
GTGGATGGCCGCGATGTGATGGAGGTGCTCGCGCTGGCGCCGGGGCCGGGCGTCGGCGAAGCGCTCGAGCAGTTGCTGGGTGAAGTGCTCGAGCATCCGGAGCGCAACGAGCGCGCCGTGCTGCTCGCACGACTCGCGCAGATGCGCGGATCGGCGCGCGGCGGCGCTTGACCCTCCGGAGAAGCGGCTCGTATCCTGCCCCGGTTCCGTCACCTCCCACCCGGCGTCCCTCATCCCGAATGACCGTCGACGACACGATCCTCGAGGTCCAGCGGCCTGTCCGGCGCGAACTCGAGAAGGTCCAGGAGCGCCTGCGCGGCCTCTTCCGCACGCCCATTCCCATCCTGAACGAGGTGGGGGGGCATGTGCTGGCGACGCGTGGCAAGAAGTTCCGCCCGACCCTGCTCCTGCTCACGGCGCGGTTGCGCGGTCCACTGCGCGACGATGCCCTGGTCTGCGCGACGGTCGTCGAACTCGTGCATGCCGCCGCGCTGATCCATGACGACTCGGTCGACCGCAGCATGCTGCGCCGTGGCATGCCCACGGTGAACGGCCTGTGGACGGACGAGATGGCGATCATCATGGGCGACTACATGTACGCGCAGGCGATGGCGCTGCTCGTGGAGCACCGCCAGAACGCCGCGATGGGCATCCTCGCGCAGGTCGTGACGGACATGTCCTGCGGTCAGGCGCTCGAGTTCCAGCATGCATTCGACCTCGATGTGACCGAGGCGCAGTACGAACAGCTGATCCAGGGCAAGACGGGTTCGCTGATCGGCGCGGCCACCGAGATCGGCGCGGGACTGCAGAAGGGCGCGGCCGACCGCCGCCGCCGCGCGGCGTTCCGGCGCTTCGGCGACACGATCGGCGTCGCATTCCAGATCGTGGATGACCTGTTCGACTATCTCGGCGATCCCGCGGTGACCGGCAAGCCGGTCGGGTATGACCTGATCGAGGGCAAGGTGACGCTGCCGCTGATCGCGGCCCTGCGACTGGCCACCGAGGCCGATCGCCGCCGGATGCGCAAGCTGGCGGGTCGGCGGCGGTTCACGGCGACGCAGTGGGCGGATCTGAAGGCGGCGATCGAGCGGGCGGGTGGGTTCGACTACGCGCGCAAGCGGGCGAGGGCGCTGGCCGACGAGGCGCGCGAGATCCTGTCGGACGAGCCGCGCGGTGCGGCACGACGCGCGCTCACCGCGGCGATCGACTACGCCGTCGTCCGCGATCATTGATCCGGTGAGCGAACCCACCATGACCCGCAGTGCGCGCCCCGTGCCGGCGCTCCCCGCTCGCGATGTGCTGCAGATCGCGGCCGAGGCCGTGCGCTCCAAGAAGGGCGAGGACCTGGTCGCGCTCGACCTGTCCACGCTCCAGGGGGTGGCCGACTTCTTCCTGATCTGCACGGCGCAGAGCGAGGTGCAGGTCAAGGCGATCGCCGAGGCCGTCGAGGAGAAGCTGCGGGAGGCGGGGGCCCGCGTATGGCACATCGAGGGCCTCGAGGGGCGCCGCTGGGTGCTGCTCGATTACGTCGATGTGGTGGTCCACGTGTTCCACACCCAGACCCGCGAGTACTACCTGCTGGAGCGGCTGTGGGGCGATGCCGGGAGAGTGGACCTTGGTGTGGACTGAGCTGCGCGACGGCCTCGAGCAGGCCCTGCGGTCGGCGGACGCGTGGAGTGAAGCCGTTGCGGC
>CADEFY010000490.1 GCA_902826705.1 uncultured bacterium | reverse complement strand
ATCCTTGCGGAGTTCCCGGAGGTGCGGGTGATTCACATCGTGCGCGATCCGGTGGATGTGCTCGCGTCGCGCAAGCGGCTCGAGCAGCAGGCGACCGGCGGCTTCACCGGTGTGCGGGCCGCGCTGCACGATCTCGGCGAATCGTACCGCATCGCCGTCGAGTGCCGTGCACGCGGCGACGCCGGGCGCTACCTGCTCGTGCGCTATGAGGATCTCGTAGCCGCGCCCGATCGGCAGGCGGACCGGCTGGCGCGTTTCCTCGATATCGCGACGCAGCCATCGCTGCGGAGGCCGAGCGTCGGCGGAGTGCCGGCGGCATCGAACAGCTCGTTCGATCGGGCGTGCACCGAAGGTGTGGTTGCGCGTGCTGGTCTGCGGACGCATGCCGACGCGTTGACCGACGACGAGCGTCTGCGGCTGGCGATCGAGGTCGGCGACCTCGCCAGCGCGCTCGGATACGCTGTACCTGCGTGATACACTACGCGTCTCAGCCTTGCCAAGTGCCGTCTCTGCCGTCGAGCGCTTCGAGCACAACGGAGGCACTCTACTCGACGAGGTGAGCGGCGCATCCGCGTCGCGGCATCTGGTCTTCCTGCACGGCTGGGGCGGCAGCCGCGACAGCCTGCGCGGCATCGCCACACTCTTCCAGCACACGCACCGTGTCCACCTGGTGGACCTGCCGGGATTCGGCGACGCGCCGCTGCCACCGGATTCCTGGGGCACGATTCACTACACGGACCTCGTGCAGCAGTACATGATGGAACGTCTCGCCGGCAGCGTTGTGCTGGTGGGCCATTCATTTGGCGGACGCCTCGCCGTGCGCCTCGCGGCACGCCGCCTCCCGCAAGTGTGTGCGCTGGTGCTGATGGGGGTGCCCGGGCTGCCAGCGCCCGGGCTGTCGCGCGCGCGCCTGCGTCGATCGGCGATTCGCGGGCTACGGCGCGTGTTGACGGCGCTCCGGCCGGTCCTGGGCGCTCGCGGCGTCGAGTGGCACACTGCGCGCTTCGGATCGAAGGACTACCTGGCCGCCGGGCCGCTGCGGTCGGTCCTCGTGCGCACGGTGAACGAGGACCTCACCGAGAGCGCGCAGGCGGTGGCATGTCCGACGCTCCTCGTGTGGGGGACCGACGACACGGAGACCCCGCCCTGGCTTGCGGAGCGCTACCGTGCGCTGATGGGCGCGCGCGCGACGCTGGCCTTCCTGCCGCACAAGGACCATCACCTCTATACCGGCACCGGCGCCCACCTGTGCGGGCACCGGATCCGGCAGTTCCTGCAGGCGCACGATGTCTAGCTCGTGGCCGTGGGCGGTCGCGCTGTCGGTGGTCCTCGCGCTGCTGGTGTGGCGCAGGCTCCTCGGATACCTGCGCTATTTCCAGCAGGAAGGCTACGAAGCCGTGCGGTTTCTTCGCTGGCTGCGTGTGCGGCCGCTCGGTGATCCGGCGGTCTGGCTGTCGGTGGGGGCCGCCCTTCTGCTGCCCGCCGCCCCGACGTCCGCGCTGGCGCTGTGGCTGTCGGGTGTCGTCGGGCTTGCCGCCGTGCAACTCGATCCGCGGCAGACCGGGAAGATCCGACTGAAGCTCACCTGGCGCGCGACGCGAGTTGTTGCCCTGGCGGCCGCAGTGGCGCTGCTGGCGTGGGCGGCGCTCCTCCTGGCGGTTGGCGTCGACCTTCGCGGCGTGCTGTGGGCGGCG
>CADEFY010000489.1 GCA_902826705.1 uncultured bacterium | reverse complement strand
GCGAGTGAGGAACCAGCCCGTGTCTCGGCCGCGTGGTTGCAACAGCACCGATGTCCCATGCGACGCCGCTGCGATGAAGGCTGAGACGACGGCGAGTTCGCGTTGGCCCGTTGCTTGCTCGACGGGCCAGGAATGCGTCGCTTTCAGGCGTTCCTCTCGCTCGCCCCGCTCCTCGCCACCGTCGCCGTCGCGTCAACCGCCCACGCCGCGTGGAACGAGTACGGCGTCGATATCGACGTCTCGTACTACCACAGCTGCGCGGTGACCTCGTGCGGCGAGGTGTTGTGCTGGGGCCTCGACAGCTACGGTCAGTCCGGTGATCGACCGTTGGCGGGCTCGCCGAACGTGTACGCCGACGTGACGACCGGCTTCTACCACACGTGTGCGATCGACGAGGACCAGGACGTCGAGTGCTGGGGGCAGAACACGTACGGGCAATCGACCGTGCCCTGGCTGTGGCCCGCGTGGCAGATCGATGCCGGCGGCTACCACACGTGCATGCTCGACACGAACGGCTTCGCGGAGTGTTGGGGCTACAACGGGCAGGGCCAGACCGCGGCGCCGGTGAACGAGATCTTCTTCGACATCAGCGCGGGTGCCTATCACACGTGCGGCGTGACGAACGACTCGCGCGTGTTGTGCTGGGGATCCGACACCTACGGGGAATCGTTCGGCCACGCCGATCTCGACGAGGACTTGCTGCTGCCCGGCGAGCACTGCGTCGACGTCGAGGCCAGTAACCATAACACGTGCGCGCTCACGGACGACGGGTTGATCTACTGCTGGGGCCGCAACAACCTCGGGCAGCTGTACGAGCCGAACCCGGACTGGGCGTGGGCCGAGATCGTCCCCGGCTTCTATCGAGCGACGTGGGGAGAGTTCGAGCAGATCGTCGTCGGCACGTCCGGGTCCTGCGGTGTCGACGAGGACGCGGGCACGCCGTACGAATGCTGGGGCTCGCCGTTCACATCGGGCGGCGCGTACACACCACCCGCGATCGTGCCGACGCAGGTCGCGTTCGGAGCGGGCCATGGCTGCTACATCGACGGCCTCGGTGCGGTCCGCTGCTGGGGTCACAACAGCAACGGTAAGGCAACGCCGCCGGTCCTCGGCGGCAGCTGCTTCACCATCATCGAGCCCACGTTCCCGCACGGCCCGGGCTGGTGACGCGATGACGCCAAGCACTCAGCCGCCCATCGCGACGCCGGTCTCGAGCACCGACTTGAGGTCGCTGAGGATCCACGCCCAGCCACCGGTGCCCATCTCGTCGAAGCGAGTCGCGACCATCGCCGCCATCGTGGGCTGGCCCGCGCACTCGTGTGTCACGGTGAGTCGCGTGAAGCCCGACTTCGTTGCCTCGATCTCGTATGTGAGGCGCGAGTAGCCCTCTTCGCGCATCGCGTCGGAGAACAGGAACCGATAGGTCTGCACGAGCTTGTTCGGAGGATCGGCCTTGAGCACCTCGCCGTCGACGAGCGTGCTCTGCATCCCCATCTGCACCATCGCTGCACTCGGGTTCGCGCGGAACTTGCCGCCCTTGCGCAGCTCGTACTCGACCGGGCCCTGATAGCCGTAGCGTGCCGTCCACTCCGGCGTCGTGATGGCGTCCCAGATCTTCTGCGGAGTCGCCTTGATGTAGATCTCGTAGACTTGGGTCGTGGGGGGCGTGCGATCGTGGGTGGTCATGCAGTCTCCTCCA
>CADEFY010000488.1 GCA_902826705.1 uncultured bacterium | reverse complement strand
AGACTCCCCGCGCAGCGCGCGGCGTTCACGCCGCGTCGCGGCGGCGCAGCACATCGTCGACCGCAGCCAGGAACTCGGCCAGGTCGAGCGGCTTCTCGAACGTGCGGCGGGCCCCGCAACCGCGCGCCGTGTGCAGCACGTCAGTGGCATGCAGGTGATTGCCCCCCGAGATCGCGAACACTGCCACCTGCGGATCGATGCGGCGCAACTCGAGGATGCCCTCGAGTCCCTCGCCGTCCGGCATGAGGATGTCCATGATCACGAGGCCCGGCGAGTAGAACTCGTACTGGGCCACTCCGTCGGCGCTGTTCCGCGCCTCGACGACCTCGTGCCCCTGGCGTTCGAGCGCACTGCGCAGCATCGTGCGCACGGCCGGTTCGTCATCGATGATGAGGATGCGTCCCACACGGGCCTCCCTCGGTGTGCCGCCCACGAGGGATATCGTCACGCGATGGAGGAATTCTTGAGCCGCGTCTCGCTGCGGCACGCGGGGCTGCGCCGCGCTACGCAGATGCCGGCGAATGCGTGAGTTGACAGGCCCCGGCGATCGCGGCTCCCTGCCATCCAGGAGGAGCCCTCATGCGCTGGCGCGATTCCCGCCGCAGTTCGAACGTCGAGGACCGGCGTGGCATGCCGGTGGGCCGCGCCGCGATCGGTGGCGGCGGTGCACTGATCGTGCTGCTGCTTGCGCTGCTGTTCGGCGCCGATCCCGCGCAGTTGCTGCAGCAGCTCCAGGCCACGGGCATCGGCTCGTCCACGAGCACGGGCGGCGAGGCGGCGCCGCCGCAGGACGAGATGGCGGAGTTCGTCGCCGTGGTGCTCGCCGAGACCGAGGATGTCTGGACCGCGCAGTTCGAGCAGATGGGCCAGCGCTACCAGGCGCCGCGGCTCGTGATCTTCGACGGGCAGGTGCAGTCGGCGTGCGGCATGGCGAGCGCGGCGATGGGGCCGTTCTACTGCCCGAGCGACCAGCAGGTGTACATCGACCTGTCGTTCTACCGCCTGCTCCGCGAGCGCCTCGGCGCACCCGGCGACTTCGCGCAGGCGTACGTGATCGCGCACGAGGTCGGCCACCACGTGCAGCACCAGCTCGGGATCACGGACCAGGTGCATGCGGCACGGGGGCGGGTGTCCGAGACGGAGTACAACGCGCTCTCGGTCAAGCTCGAGCTGCAGGCCGACTTCTTCGCCGGCGTGTGGGCGCACCATGCGCAGCGCACCAAGGGGCTGCTGGAGCCGGGCGACATCGAGGAGGCCATGGTCGCGGCCGAGTCGATCGGCGACGACAAGCTGCAGCGTGAATCGCAGGGCCACGTGGTGCCCGATGCATTCACGCACGGCACCTCGGCGCAGCGGCAGCGTTGGTTCATGCTGGGCTACGAGACGGGCGACATGCGGCGCGGCGACACGTTCCGCGCTGAGCGCCTGTAGCGCGCAGCGCTCAGGGCGCGCCGAGTGCAGCGCGCCCCTGGCGCGCGATCCGGTGCAGCATCACGGCGACGCGCCCGGACTGCGTGGCGAGGGTGCGCAGGTCCGCGGTCTCCTGCACCGTGTGCCCGCCGCGGCCCTTGAGGCCGAGGGCATCCAGCGCGCGCGGCGTGAGCCCGGCGGTGAACGAGATGTCCGCGGCGCCCGCGTCGCGCGGGTCGGTGGCCGTGACCCGCCCCAGACCCAGGGCGCGCCTCGCCGCGTCATAGCAGGACAGCAACACACGGG
>CADEFY010000487.1 GCA_902826705.1 uncultured bacterium | reverse complement strand
GTTCAGCGACGAGAGCGGGTCCTGGAAGATGATCTGGATGCGCCGGCGGTCTTCCTGGGTGCGGCCGCGGGCGAGCCCCGCGAGCGGGTGGCCGTCGAAGTGGATCGTGCCCGCGCCCGGCGCCACCAGCCCGGCCACGATGGCCGCCGCCGTGCTCTTGCCGCTGCCCGACTCGCCCACGAGTCCCAGGGTCTCGCCGGGTGCGATCTCGAACGACACGTCGGCGAGCGCGGGGCGGACGGTCTTGCGCGAGAACCAGCCGCCGCCGGAGGGATAGCTGAAGCCGAGTCCCTGGACGCTCAGGAGCGGCGTGGCCGCGCTCGCCGCCGGCGCCACTTCGGGACCGCGATCGATGCGTGGCACGGAGGCAATGAGGCGGCGGGTGTAGTCCCGCGACGGCTCGCGATAGACCTGCGCCGTGGTCCCCTGTTCCACGACGGCGCCCTCGAGCATCACGAGCACGCGCTCGCACATCTCGGAGACCACGTTCAGGTCGTGGCTCACGTAGACGAGCGCGGTGCGGAAGCGTTCGCGCAGGCTTTTCACCAGCTCGAGCACCTGGATCTCGGTGGTCTTGTCGAGCGCCGTGGTGGGTTCGTCCAGGATCATGAGGCGCGGGTTGCCCGCGAGCGCTGCCGCGATCACCACGCGCTGGCGCTGGCCGCCGGAAAGCTCGTGGGGATACCGGTCGCAGAGCGCCGCCGGATCCGGCAGGCGCGTGGCCTCGAAGAGCTCCAGCACCGCCGCGTGCGCCTCGCGCTTGCCGCAGCCTCGATGGATGCGCACCGCCTCGGCGACCTGGCTGCCCACGCGCAGGTGCGGCGTGAGCGACGAGAGCGGGTTCTGCGGCACGAACGCGACCTTGCCGCCGCGCAGCAGGCGCATCTCGGAGGCGGCCATGTGGCGGATGTCGGCGCCGTCGAGGCGGATCTCGCCCGAGGTGATGACGCCGCCGGGACGGGTGTAGCCCATGAGGGCGCGCGCAAGGGTGGACTTGCCCGAGCCGCTTTCCCCCACCAGGCCCAGGCTCTCGCCCTCGGCGAGCTCGAAGCTCGCGTCGATCACGGCCGGCGCGAGCTGGCCGTCGGGCCGGCGATAGCTCACGTTGAGGCCCTGGGCGGCGAGGACGCTCATACGCCGCCCACGTAGCCGCGCGCGGCATCCATGCCGAGGGCGTTGGCGAGGGCCTCGGCGCCGAAGTTCAGCCCGATCACCAGCGTGCTGATGAACACCGCCGGGAACAGCACCAGCCACGGCGCGAACGAGATCTGGCCTACGCCCTCGGAGACCATGAGCCCCCAGTCGGGCGTGGGCGGCGACAGGCCCAGCCCCAGGTACGACATGGTCGAGAGCAGCAGCACCGCGTGGGACATGCGGATGGCGAACTCGACGTAGACCACGTCCATGGTGTTGGGCAGGATCTCGCGCGCGACGATGGAGGGCGTGCCCTCGCCGCGCAGCTGCGCCGCCTTCACGTAACCCAGGTTCACCTGCGTCATCGCCTGGGCGCGCACGATCCGGATCACCCCGGGGAAATACACCAGGCCCACGAGCGCGATCAGCACGCCGGTGGACTCGCCGAAGCCGGTGATGAAGAGCGAGACGAAGAGGATCCCCGGCAGCGCGAGCTTGATGTCGCAGATGCGCATCAGGACGTCGTCCACGACGCCGCCGAAATACGCCGCGGCCACGCCGAGCATGCTCCCGACCGTCACCGC
>CADEFY010000486.1 GCA_902826705.1 uncultured bacterium | reverse complement strand
CCGTCTCGCCAACACCGCCATCGACGGCGTCGCCCGGCGCGAGGCCGACGTCCGCGCCGACATCGCCAAGTTCGCCGGCAGCGACCTGCTGTGCTACCGCGCCGGCGGACCATCCGAGCTCGTGGGGCGCCAGTCCGCGGCCTGGGACCCGGTGCTCGAATGGGTCGCCGCGACCTTGGGCATCCGTCTGGTTCTGGCCGAAGGCGTGATGCCGGTCCGCCAGGCGCCAGAGGCGATGGCGGCCGTGGCGCGGGCGCTCGAGCCGCATCGCGCGTTCGCGCTTGCCGCCCTGCACACGATGACCACGCTGACCGGGTCGGCGCTGCTGGCGCTCGCCGTGGTGGCGCGCCGGTTGTCGGCCGAGGAGGCGTGGGCCGCCGCGCATGTCGACGAGGACTGGCAGATCTCGCAGTGGGGCGAGGATGCGGAGGCCGCCGCGCGGCGCCGGCGTCGCTGGCAGGAGATGGCCGCTGCCGCCCGCCTGATCGAGCTGGGGACGGCACCGTGACCGATCTTCCCCTGTCCACCCTCGACGTTGCCGCGGTCGCCTGGTTCCTCGTCAGCGTCGGCGGCTATCGCCTGATCACCGAGCGCGGTCCGCTCGCCCGCCGCAGCATCGTCGCCGCCGTCCAGCGCCAGCGTGTCGCCTGGATGGTCAACATGGGCGGCCGCGAGAACCGCATGCTGGATGCGGTGCTGCTCGGCACGCTCAGCCAGGGCAACGCCTTCTTCGCCTCGACCAGCGCCATCGCCATCGGCGGTCTGTCCGCGCTGCTCGCCTCGGGCGACAAGCTGCAGGGGCTGATGGAGCAGTTGCCCCTGGCCGTTCAATCCAATCCCGTCCTGTGGCAGCTCAAGGTGCTCTTCCTGGTCGGCATCTGCATCTACGCGTTTTTCAAGTTCGCCTGGGCATTCCGCCTGTCCCACTACGTCGCCATCATGATCGGCGCGACACCGGCGTCGCTCGAGCCTGATCACCCCGGCCGCGACAGCCATGCCGTGCGCACCGCCCGCCTCATCGGCATTGCCGGCGAGCACTCCAACGGCGGCATCCGCGCCCTCTATTACGCGATCGCGGCGATGGCCTGGTTCTTCCATCCGCTGGCGTTCATCGGCGCGGTCACCTGGGTGCTCGCGATCATGATCCGCCGCGATTTCTTCTCGCGCTCCCTGCGCATCGTCGCCACGCCGGAGTGAAAAGCGTTATTGGCCGGTGTTGGCGACGCCGATGCCGTCGCGCAGGAAGGCGCGCTGCGCGGTCGGTGGCCGGCCGGCGTTCTGGCGCATCCAGCGCGTGAACGCACTGAGCTCGGAAAATCCGAGCCGGTTGGCGATCTCGCCGATCGCCAGATCGGTGTCGCGGAGCAGTTGCTCGGAGAGCTGCGACCGGGTCATCGTCAGCACCTTCTCGTAGCCGGTCTTCTCCTGCTCCAGCCGCCATTGCAGCGTGCGTGCCGCCATGCCGAGCGTACCTTCGGTCGCGATGTGAATGCAGTCCGGAGCGAAATCGCCGAGCAGCTGCGCCAGGTGGCGATACGGAAACCAGGCGAGACGAATCTCCGGATAGGTCGGACACGGAAACGTGCGGAACTGACTCGGCTCCACCACCAGCACGTCGTGACCGCCGGCGCGCAGCGTCTGCGCGGTCGTGCTGAGAGTTTGGACGACGCCGTTGGTCTGCGGCCGCCACGCGTCCGTCACGATCGCTATCTTCACGCCGCCTGCTC
>CADEFY010000485.1 GCA_902826705.1 uncultured bacterium | reverse complement strand
CTGGAGGATCGCGGGAGATTGATCGAGCGCGCCGCCATGCTGGAACGCGCCTCGCGCCTGCGTCGCGAGGGGGCTGCGCGCCAGTTCCCCGGCGCGCGCGACCTCGACGAGGTCACACCCTCGAGTGCCGCGCAGGCGCTGGCGCTGGCGCACTGGCGCAGCGGCAATGGGGCGAACGAGGTGGAGCGCGCGATCCAGGCCTGGGACGGAGTCTCACGCCCCTCTGCGATGTTCCTGCACGGGCTGCGCGCGATCGAGGCCGCGGTCGCTGAACCGGGCACGCGCGAGGACGGCAGTTCGCGTGCCTCGCTGCTGCACGCGCTCGGCGTGGCGCGCCTGTGGGCCGCGGTCCTGTCGGACTCCAGCGCTCTCGACGCCGCACGCGAGCCGCTGCGCGAGGCACGCACGATCCGCAGCGAGATGCCGGGCTACTCGAGCGTGGTGCACTCCGCATGCGCGCTCGCCGACGCCGAACGACTCGACGCGTGGCGCGCGCGGGATTCGAGCGACGCGAGTGCGGCACTCGCACGCGCCACCGCGGCGCTCGAGGTGCGCGAGACGGCGGACGTGCAGCTCATGCCCACGGACCGCGCGCTGCTCGAACTGACTCGCGCAGCCGTGCTGGTCGACCGGGGTTGCGTCGAGCGCGACTCCTCGCGCTTCTCGGCCGCAGCCGCACTGCTCGATGGCATCTCGGACCGGCTCGATGCGCGCAGGGCCCCCCGGCTCGCCATGATGGGTCTGCTGATCCGCCTGCGGATCGAGGCCCAGCGTGCGGCGATCCACCCGGCGCCCGTGCACCAGGTTCGGCTGCGGTCGCTGCATGACCAGTTGCGCCGGCATAACACCGCGTCGGGCGACCTGCGCCTCTCGCGGCTCCTGGACCTCTCGCACGGTCGCGCGAGTCGTGGCCCGGCCGCGCCCTACGCGCTCGACTACCCCCAGCCCGACCCGTTCTGAGGTTCGGACAACCGGTCGCGCAGCCAGGCGCGCGCATGCACGAGGTCGTCGCGGACGGTGCGCTCGGCCACGCCGAGCACGGCCGCGATCTCGACCTGCGTCAGCCCGCCATACTCACTGAGCACGAAGGCGCGTGCAGCGCGCGGGTCCACCTCGTGCAGGCGCTCGATCGCCATCTCCAGCCCGAGCGCGTCCTCATGCGCTCCTCGCGCGGGCAGCGCCTCGCTCAGCGTGACCCGTATCGATCCGCCCCCGCGCTTGAGTGCGTCCCGGGCGCGGGCCCGATCGACCAGGATGTGGCGCATGGCAGTGGCCAGGAGCGCCAGCACATGCACCTTGTCCGCGATGAGCCGAGGCCGGCCCCCCGCGATGCGCACGTACGCCTCATGCACGAGTTCGGTGGGACGCAGCGTGCGGTGCATCTCGCCACGCAGGTAGTGGGCCGCGATGCGCCTGAGCTCGTCATAGACGAGCGGCATCGAGTCGGCCAGATCGGGGCTGGGTGGGCCCTGGGAGTCCGCGGCGGCCATGGGTCCTCGTCCAAGCGACTCGGGGGCGCCGCGTGCGTGGTGCGTGAGTGAGTCACTGCTGGTGACATCGCGGGCGGGAGCGCGTCAGTCGACCACCACGACACGCCGCGTCACCGATGCGCCGTCCTGTGTGATGCGCGCCAGCATCACACCTGGTGGGAGCCCTGCGAGAGGCCAGGACAGCTCGCGCCGGGCGCCGCCTTCGACACGGGCTCGGCGCAGCACGCGACCCGCCAGGTC
>CADEFY010000484.1 GCA_902826705.1 uncultured bacterium | reverse complement strand
CATGACCTCGCTGTGCTCGCCGTAGAGCCCGCGCACTTTGAGGCCCACCTGCGTGACGCTCTTGAGCACTCGCTGGATCTCCTCGAGGATCACGAGCGCCGGAAGGTGGATGAGCACCGAAGCGCGCAGGCCCGTGCCCGCGTTGGTCGGACACGCGGTCAGGTAGCCGATCTCGTCGGACCACGCGTAGTCGAGTGCCTGGTCGAGGTCGTCGTCCGCACGATCGGCCAGCCCCCACGCCTCGGCGAGCTGGAAGCCGGGAGTGAGCGCCTGCAGCCGAAGGTGGTCCTCCTCGTTGATCATGAGCGAGAGCCGGGCATCCTCGGCCACGAGGATGCCGCGCGGACGCGCCCCGTCGCCGAGTTCGTGGCTCACGAGGTGGCGCTCCACCAGCACCTGGCGCTCCTCGGGTGAGCACTCGTGCATGCGAAGCAGCACGCCATCGCCGAACGAGCGCGACTCCCTTGCGGCCGCGGCGACGCTCGCGAGCACGCCCTGCAGCTGCTCATCGCGGGCCCGGTGCGTGAACGGGACCTCATTGAGATTGCGTGCGAGTCGGATGCGCGTGGACAGCACCATCTCGGCGTGCGGCCCCACACCCTCGAGCCACGGGCTCGAGCGCACGAAGAGCGCGTCGAAGCCGCCTTCGCTCATCGCGCCTCCCCGCCCGCCGGCGCTTCGTCGCGCGGCGATGCCTCGATGCGGCGGATGTCGTCGCGCAGCTGCGCGGCCTGCTCGAAGTCCTCACGCTCGACCGCGCGGCGCAGCTCGTCGTGCAGCCGCTGGATCTGGCGCGAGCGCGAGTCGGCCGACTTGCCGTGCGTGGGCTGCTTGCCCCGATGGCGCGTGTCGCCGTGGATGCGGCGCAGCAGCGGACGGAGCTGCGACTGGAACGCCGTGTAGCACTCGGAGCAGCCGAGGCGGCCCGTCTCCTTGAAGGACGAGTAGACCAGTCCGCAGCGCTTGCACTCCACGCTGCCCACGCGCTCGGCGTCCTGCGTCGTGCCGGCGTCCACCATGCCGGCGAGCAGGTCCGAGATCTGGAACGTGGGAGCCTTGGGCGTCGGCTCCATCCCCTTCTCGCGGGCACAGCGTTCGCACACGTGGATCTCCGACATCTGATTGTCGTGGATCTCCGTGAAATGGACGCTGGCAGGATGCTTCCCGCAGATCTGGCAGAGCATGATCCCCTCACTCCCGCCCGGGCACGAGGCGGCCGTCCTCGAGGCGCCACACCTCGTCGGCGGTCGCGGCGAGCCTAGCATCGTGCGTGACGGTCACCACAGTCTGATGCCGCTCGTGCGCCATCGAGGACAGGAGTTCGTGAAGTCCCCGAGCATGCCCGGCATCGAGATTCCCCGAGGGCTCGTCCGCCAGCACGAGTGCGGGCCGCGACACGATCGCCCGCGCCACCGCCACGCGCTGCGCCTCCCCGCCCGCCAGGGCGTCGGGCGCATGCCCGCCGCGGGCCGTCAGACCCACCGCGGCGAGTGCGGACGCAGCTTCGGTGCGCGCCTCCGCGAGCGGCCGGCCGGCGATGAGCAGCGGCATCATGACGTTCTCCTCCGCGGTGAACTCCGGGAGCAGATGATGGAACTGGAACACGAAGCCCAGGCGCTCCGCCCGCAGTCGCGCGCGCGCGTCCTCCCCCAGGTTCTCGGCCTGGAGGCCCGCAATCTGGAGCGTGCCGGCGTCCGGGCGGTCCAGCGTGCCGAGCAGGTTGAGCAGGGTGCTCTTGCCCGA
>CADEFY010000483.1 GCA_902826705.1 uncultured bacterium | reverse complement strand
GCTCTACTTGGCGGCCATCGTTGCCCTCGCGGCGCTCCTCGGTCGGCGTGCATCCCTGCTCGCCTCTCTGCTCAGCGTGGCCGCGTTCGACTTCTTCGGTGTGCCGCCCTACAACACGTTCGCCGTACGCGATGCACGCTACTTGCCCGTCTTCGCGGTGATGCTGGTCGTGGCGCTCGTGGTGAGCACCCTGACCGCACGCTTGCGCGCGGAGGTCGATGCATCCAGGCGTCGAGAGCGTCGCACGGCGGCGCTGCTGGGGGTGACCCGAGAGCTCGTGCCGCTCGAGGAGCCGACAGCCATCGCTGCGGCGGTGACCCGACAACTCACTGCCATCTTCGGCACGCCAGTGCGTCTGCTGGCGCCGGACCCGTTCGGCCGACTCCGCACGCTGGACCCGGCGGCGCCGGGAGCGGAGGCGCTCACGCCCGGCGTGGCCGAATGGGTGCGCAACCACGGCAAGCCGGCGGGTCTGGGAACGTCCACGCTCCCGGACTCGGGTGCTCTCTACGTTCCGGTAGCAGTAGGCGAAGAGCCGCTCGCGGTCCTCGAAGTGCCAGGGGAGCGCGCCGCCGAGTTCCGCGACCCCGAGCAGATGCAGTTGCTCGAAACGTTCGCGCGCCAAACCGGGGCCGCGCTCGAACGGGCGCGACTGGCGGCGATGAGCCGTCGGGCGGAGCACCTGACGGAGCTCAGTCGTCTGAAGAGCCGCTTCATCGCGGTCGCGTCGCACGAGCTGCGGAATCCGCTCAACAGCCTCGGCCTGGCGGTCGAGCTGCTCGAGGAGAGGTTGTCAGGCACGCAGCTCGCCGATGACGCCGTGTCCCGCGAGCTGCTCGCGGCGGCGCACGGAGACGTGTCGCGGCTAAGGACGCTCGCGAAAGAGTTGCTCGACCTGTCTCGCCTCGAGGCGGGCGCGGTCGAGCTGCACCTCCAAGACGTGGCGCCCGCGACGCTCATCCAACAGTCCATCTCCTCGGCCGAGATCACGGCGCGGGAGCGCGGCAAGTCACTCCTCACGGAGATCGCGCCTGGCGTGGCGCTGGTGCGGGCCGACCCGGCCCTGGTAGCGCGCGCCCTCGACAACCTGATCGACAACGCGCTCCGTCACGCCGCCGGAAAAGTGGTCGTCACTGCCGACCTGGTGCCCGATTTCGTGCAGTTCTCGGTGGCCGACGACGGGCCGGGTGTCCCGCTGCAGGAGCAGGAGCGGATCTTCGAGCCCTTCGCGGGAGAAGGGAGTCGCGAGAGCGTGGGACTCGGGCTCTCCATCACCCGCGAGATCGTACGCGCGCACGGAGGGGACGTGTGGGTCGATTCCGGGCCCGGCCCGGGCGCGGTTTTCACTTTCAACCTTCCCCTGGCCGCGACGGCGACGGTGGTAGAGGAGTCCATATGACGAGAGGCAGCGCAGACGAACGGCGAGGCCGGCGAGGGATCCTCGTGGTGGACGACGAGGCGCACACGAGACTGACGCTCCAACAGGCGCTCGGGCCGCTGGGCTATCAGGTGCGGTTGGCCGCGACGCCCCAGGAGGCGATCGTCGCCCTCGGTGACTCGAGCATCGAGCTGGTGCTCCTCGACCTGAAGATGCCGGGGGGGAGCGGGCTCGATGTGCTGCGGCACATCGAGCGGCATCGACCCGGGCTCCGTGTGGTGATGATCACCGCACACGGAACCGTCGACAGCGCCGTGGAGTCGATGAAGCTCGGCGCATTGGACTATCTGCAGAAACCGTTCGAGATCGATGAGT
>CADEFY010000482.1 GCA_902826705.1 uncultured bacterium | reverse complement strand
GGGCACCGCCTCGTGCCTGGACGCGCTCGATGCGGCGAGCCGGTTCGAGGCCGACGTGGCCTACCTGGACCCGCCGTACAACCAGCACAGCTATCTGGGCAACTACCACGTGTGGGAGTCGCTCGTGCGATGGGACCGGCCGGAGGTGTACGGCGTGGCCATGAAGCGCACCGACTGCCGTGAACGCTCGAGTGCGTTCAATCGCCGCGCCACCTGCGAGGCGGCGCTGCGCGCGGTGATCGAACGCGTGCAGGCGCGCTGGCTGGTGGTGTCGTTCAGCGACGAGGGCCACATCACGCTCGAGGCGCTGCGTGGCATGCTCGCGGCGCGCGGCTCCGTGCGCGAGCGCGCGATCGAGCAGCCGCGCCACATCGGCCATCGGCTGGGTGTGTACGACCCGCACGGGCGGCGGGTGGGCACCCCCGGGCACGCGCGCAATCGCGAGCATGTGTTCGTGGTGCGTTGCGAGGCCGCGCACCTGGCGGCCTCGGGCGCGGCCTGAAGGCCCGCGATCACCGGCACTTGCAGCGCGGGGTGCGCTGCGCGGCCGCGGCATCCGATACCCACGGAGCCATGATCGATCCCGTCACCGACCGCCTCATGATCGCGCGAACGTTCGCGCCGCCGGCCATCGCGCCCATCGCGCGCGTGGCGGGAGGCGTGCCGTCGATGCCCGACCCGCGGGCGCGCGACCGGTTCGAGGCCTCTGCGGGGCGAGAGCCGTTGCCGCGGGTCACCTACGGCGCGCGGAGTCCGGTCTATCCGGTGGCCTGAGGCGCGCGACTACTTGAGCACGCGGCCATCGGTCACCGCGAAGATGAACTGGGCTCGCGTCTGCCGGCAGTGATCGCGCAACGACTGCGCCTCCTGCTGGGCCCGCGCCGACGTCACGCTCTCCGGCGTCTCCGCCAGCAGCACCACGCAGTGCTCGTAGCGCGTGGCGACCATGTCGGGCCGGCTCATGCCGATCGGATCGGGCTGCGGGTGCTCGGGCAGCGCCGCGGTGATCCGGTAGCCGCGTGCCTCGAAGAACTCGGCATATGTGCGGACCAGGTCCTCGAGGCTCGGGGTCGGCGTGAGCGGGTCCATGGGGACCTGCGACAGTAGACGAAACGGGCGAGGCCGTGTGGCCCCGCCCGTCTCGATGCTCAATCACCGCGGCCGTGAGGTGGTCAGCTGCAGCCCTCGCTCGTGCCGCAGTTGGTGCACTTGAAGCACGTCGCGTTGCGGACGGTGGTGTGGCCGCACGTGCTGCACATCGGCGCGTCGCCCGAGACGCTGGCCCGCTGCATCTCGGCCGGGTCGTACTTGGCCACGCGCTGCACCACGGTCTCCTCGACCATCACCGGGCCGCCCGCCGGCACGGCCACCGCCGCCAGGCGGTTGGCGCCGCGACGGTCCCGCCCGACCGGGTGCGACTGCTCATGCGGATTAGCCGGCACCAGCACGCCGCTCGGCGCCTCCTGGTCGATGATGTGCACGAGGTCGGTGCGATCCAGGTACTCGTAGCCGAGCACGCGGAACACGTAGTCGATGACGCTGGTGCTCATCTTGATGTGCGCATCGTCGTCGACGCGGCCGTTGGGCTCGAAGCGCGTGAACACGAACTGGTCCACGAAGTCCTGCAGCGGCACGCCGTACTGCAGCCCCATCGAGACCGCGATGGCGAAGCAGTTCATGAGGCTGCGATACGCCGCACCCTCCTTGTGCATGTCGATGAAGATCTCGCCCAGGCGCCCGTCCTCGTACTCGCCGG
>CADEFY010000481.1 GCA_902826705.1 uncultured bacterium | reverse complement strand
CCCACTGCACGAACCTGTTGGAAGCGATGGTGCGGGTGGTGCCGAGCACGCTGATGGGAGGGTTGTCCGCCCCGTAGTGCTCCGGCGACAGGATCAGTGGGAAGAGCACGACCACCGCGACGAGCCAGGGCACGAGCCACACCGCGAGCAGCACCCCGGGCACCACGAAGAAGCCCACCACCAACGCTGCCGCCACCGCCCAGACGATCACCGAGTCGACGATGATGTCGCGCCGCTGGCGTTCGTTGCGCACCCACCGTGGCCCGCGCCCGGCGATCGTGAGCAGCCCGTACCAGCTCATCTCGGCGACGAACGCCAGGCCACCGGTGAACACCAGCGGGTAGAAGGCACGCGACGGGATGCGCTCGGGGATCCCCTCCGGATCGAGCTCGCTGGCGGTGTGCTGGTGGTGCGTGACGTGGAACGCCTTGTAGGCCGAGTACGGCAGCAGGAACGCCGTGCCGGCCGCCACGCCCACCACCCGGGCGAGCCGCGGAGACCGGGTGAGGTGGCCGTGCAGCGCCTCGTGGGCGATCGCGCCGTTGCTCACCATCAGCCAGCCCATCACCAACCAGGCGACGACCTTGACCGGCCACCACACCGCAGTGAGCACCAGCCAGGACAGGGCGCCGTAGAGACCCCACGTGGTGGCGATGTGCCCTGCGGAGCGCAACGATCGGGGGGAGGCCAGGCGCTCGGCGGCGATGGCCGATCGGGCACGGCTCTCGACAGTGGGTGAAACGGAGGTCGCGCTCACCGGCTCCATTGTCGCAACATCACGGCACGCCCGACATGGGCCCAACGACTCACTGTGATGTTCGACCGCGCAGCGCGGCCGGCGGACCACGCTGTCGCCGGACCGCAGCGTCACGCGATCGGCGCGGCCACCGCTTGCGATGTCGTCAGGAGCGTGCGCACGTCGAGCAGGAGATCGGCGACTTCGTTCGACGACACGAGCTCACGACGCAGCACGTCCGTCAGCGCCCGGTCGATCACGGCCAGGGCTTCGGTGATGACGTCCTCAGTCGTGTCGGTCATCTGCGTCTCCCGTCTGTCACGGAGTCTCTTGGCGGCCACCGTACCTCGTTGGCCATCGATCGAGACGTCATGGTAGGGCGTCGTTGCGTAGTCTCCCCCGCCGTGAAGGGGTCGGGAGCTGTCACGATCGTCACGCCCGCGACCGGCGCCGAGCGGGCGGGAGCGGCCCTGCTTTCGCGCGTCGGTCTCCACCAGGGGGAGCCCGTGCGCTTCCGCCGCGGCGGCGCGGGGCGTTGGGTCCAGGGACGGATCAACGCCCTGGCGGCTGACGGCAGCATCACCCTGCACGACACGAACGGTTCGGCCCGCTCCCTGCGGCCCGAACGGCTCGAGGTGCGCCGGCCCGGTGCACGCGGTCGGCTGGAGTGGCACAACGTGGCCGACGTGGCAGTGACCTGGGAGCAGCTGTGTCTCTGGTGAGGCGCCTGGCGTTCGTGCTGGCATGCATCGCCCTGCCGCTGGTCGCCGCCGACGCAACGTCGGCGAACGCCGGCAAGAGCTTCCGCATCCAGTCCCTTCGCACGACCGCCACCGTGGCTCCCGACGGTTCGATGGTGGTCGTCGAGGAGGTCGTCTACGCGTTCAGCGGCGGCCCGTTCACGATCGGCATCCGCTCGTTCGACGACCCGGATCGCGTCGAAGACCTCGCGGTGACCGAGGCCGGTGTCAGCCTCGACGTCGATCCGCCGTCGGTGACGCCGACGGACCAGTGGGAGTGGCATTTCG
>CADEFY010000480.1 GCA_902826705.1 uncultured bacterium | reverse complement strand
GGCGGTCCGGGCTCGCGCCTCGCGCGCTGCCAGCGCACGAGGACGCTGCGGACCTGCGGCAGTGCGGCCACGCGCGAGGCCGCCTCACTCACCGGCGGCGTGCGGATCTCCCGCGTCACGTCCGCGCCGTCGAGCAGCACGCTCGGATGCGAAGGCGTGCCTCCCACCTCGACGGTGCTCCCTGCGAGCAGCGCCGCCACGGCGGCCGCGTCCTCGAGCGGGACGCCCGAGCCGAGCGCCTTGTGGGCGATGGCACGATAGAACGCGCCGGTGTCGAGGAACGAGAAGCCGAGCCGCTCGGCGACCGCGCGCGCCGTGGTGCTCTTGCCCGCGGCAGCGGGACCGTCGATCGTGACCACGAAGCTCACGCCGCCACCCCATCGACCTGCGCGCCGAGTCCGCGCAGCACGGTGAAGAAGTCCGGGAACGACGTGCGGACGCAGGCCACGTCATCCAGTCGGATCGCGGCCTCGGAGCGCGCGCCCAGGGCGGCGAACGCCATGGCGATGCGGTGGTCGAGCCGCGTCGACACGTCACCGCCCGAGGGGACGCCGCCGCGCACCGAGAGTCCATCGGCGTGCGCGTGGGCCTCGAGGCCGCAGGCCGAGAGTCCGTCGACGAGCGCGCCGATGCGGTCACTCTCCTTGACGCGCAGGTCCTCGGCGCCGCGCACGCGCGAGACGCCGTCGGCCGCGCTCGCCGCCACCGTCCATGCGGGGACCTCGTCGATCAGCGTGGGCGCCCACTCCGCGGGCACGTCGAATGCGTGCAGCCGCCGCGGTCCGCGCACCGTCACGTCGCCCACCGGCTCGCCGGCCTGTTCGGAGCGCGAGCCGATCGCGACCTCGGCGCCCATCGCCTCGAGCACCCGCAGGAGACCTGCGCGCGTGGGATTGAGGCTGACGCGGCGCGCCGTGACCTCGGCCCCGGGCACGGCGGCGGCGGCCGCGAGCAGGAACGCCGCCGCCGAGGCGTCCCCCGCCACCTCGAGCGCGCAAGCCGTGAGTCGCTGGCCCCCGGCCACGCGGACGCGCCGGCCTCCGGACGCGAGCGCTCGCACCTCGAGCACGCCGCCGAATGCGGGCAGCATGCGCTCGGTGTGGTCCCGCGCGGGGCCGTGCAACACCACTTCCGTGGTGCCCCGGGCGGCGAGACCCGCCAACAGGAGGCACGTGGCCACCTGCGCACTCGCGACTCGGGGCGTGTGCGAGATCGCGGCCAGACTGCCGCCCTCGACGGTGAGCGGCGCGCACACGGCCTCGCCCGATCCTCTGACGCGTGCGCCCATCTGCTCGAGCGGCTCGGCGATGCGACGCATGGGACGGCGGGACAGCGATGCGTCGCCCACCAGATGCGTGGGCCCCGCGATGCGCGCGGCGATCCCCGCGAGCAGCCGCATGGTCGTGCCCGAGTTGCCGCAGTCGATCGGCTCGCGAGCGGTGCTGAGGGCGCCGCCCGTGCCTGTGACACGGACCGAGTCCGCCTGCCGGTCGACGCGCGCACCGAGCGCCGCGGCAGCCGCGCACGAGGCCTCGCAGTCCTCGCCGGGATTCGGATGCACGATGCGCGTCTCGCCCTCGGCCAGCGCGCCGAACAGCACGGCGCGGTGCGTGATCGACTTGTCGCCCGGCGGCGTGAATGCGCCGCGGAGGGCCTCGCCACGCCGGATCGACACGGATCGCGTCACCGACTGCTCACCCATCGCGCCGCCTAGGCCTGCGCCGGGCTCGTGGCCGAGGGCAGGAGGCTCCGCAGCGCCGCGCGCC
>CADEFY010000479.1 GCA_902826705.1 uncultured bacterium | reverse complement strand
GCGGCGAATTACCCCGACCCTCTCGAGGGGCGCCCGGAGCTCGCCTTCCTCGAGGTCCATAGCGAGAACTTCTTCGGCGACGGGGGCGCGGCGCTCGCCTGGCTGGAGCGCTTCCGCGCCGAATATCCCCTGAGCCTGCACGGGGTGGGGCTCTCGCTCGGATCGGCCGACGCCCCCGACGAGGCCCACCTGGCGCGCCTGGCCGCGCTCGTGGGCCGCTTCGAACCCGCGTACGTCTCGGAACACCTTTGCTGGTCGGCCATCGACGGGCACCACGCCAACGACCTGCTCCCGGTCCCGTTCACCGCGCAAGCGCTCGCCACCATGGTGGCCCACATCGACCGTGTCCAGGAGCGGCTGGGTCGCGTCCTGCTGGTCGAGAACGTCTCCACCTACCTGCTGTTGCCGGACGCGCAGATGCCCGAGTGGGAATTCGTGGCCGAGGTGGTACGACGCGCCGGGTGCCGGCTGCTGCTCGACGTGAACAACATCTGGGTCAACTCGGTGAACCACGGGTTCGATGCGCGCGCATACCTGGCGGCGATCGATCCGGCGAGCGTGGACGAGATCCACCTCGCGGGGTTCGAGCGCGACGAGGCGATGCTGATTGATACCCACGGGGCGCCGGTTGCCGAGGAGGTGTGGTCGCTCTATGCGGATGCGGTCGGCCGCTTCGGGCCACGCCCGACGCTCATCGAGTGGGACACGGCGGTACCGGAGCTCGACGTGTTGCTCGGGGAGGCCGCTCGCGCCCGCCGGGTGAGCGCGGCATGAGCGCCCTGGCCCGCATGCAGCGCGACCTGCTCGCGTCGATCGCCGCGGAGCCGGCGGGCGCGGACCGCGGGCTCGAGGTCTACCGGCGCAACCTGCGGGTCGTGCGCCGCGATGCCCTGGCCGAGGCCTACCCAGTGGTGCTGCGCCTCGTCGGCGCGGCGTTCTTCGACGAGGCGGCAAGGCGCTATTGCCTGGCCGTGCCGTCGCGTAGCGCCGACCTGCGCCTGTACGGAGCGGATTTCGCCGCTTTCCTCGCGGCGTACGCGCCCGCCCGCCCCCATGGCTACCTGCCGGACGTGGCCCGGCTGGAGTGGGCGGTGCACGAGTCGCGCCACGCGGCCGACGGTACCGCCTTCGATTTCGCCGCCCTGGGCGGCGTGCCCCCCGCGGCGTTGGGCGCCGTGCGCCTCCAGCTGCATCCCGCGGTACGACGGGTCCGCTCGGTGCACCCGATCCTCGCCCTGTGGGAGGCGAACCAGCCGCCGAACGACGGCACCCCGGCGCGCGAGCGCGGGCCCGATCAGGTGATCGTGCGTCGCGAGGGCTTCGAGGTCGTGCCGGTCCTCGCGCAGGGGGCCGAGTGGTCGCTGTTGCGGGCGTTCGACGAGGGCGAGACCCTGGCGAACGCGGCGGCATCCCTCCAGCCTGGTGAACTGGAACCCGCGCTGGTGCGCCTAGGCCTTCTCGGCGTGCTGGGCGGGTTTGCCGCGGCCTTGGCGTGAGGGGGCTCGCGTGGGTGGCCGCGCTGCTGGCGGTCGCGCTGGCGCCCGACCTGTACGCCCAGGACGCCGCCCTGCGCCTGGAGATGCTCACCGAACGCATCGCGAAGCTGCAGGCCCAGCTCGGCCAGGGCGTACTCGTCGAGCGCAGCAACCGGGCGATGCCCGAGGCGTTGCGCGGGTTCGACGCGGCCCTGCGGGAAGCGCAGGCGCGCTCGCGCGGCGCCGAGGCGCGCGAAAACTACGTGCTGCTCGCCCTGCTCTGGAAGGAGTACCGGG
>CADEFY010000478.1 GCA_902826705.1 uncultured bacterium | reverse complement strand
GCCTCGGGAGGCATAGCGCTCGAGCGAGGCGCGGACGCGCTGCTCGAAGTCGGCGGCATCGATGCGGCGGCCCGCCACCGTCGCCACGGCGGCGCCGTTCCCCGCGGGCCTCGGTGTCGTCGGTGCCTGGGCGAACGCGATCCACGCCCCGGCCAGACCGAACGCCCACAGCGTCATCACCACTCCGATGCGTCGCTTCCGATCCATCGTCCTCCCCCGGCGCACGGCGCTTGCCGCGCGTCGCGTGCCCTCACTAGCGTCGCCGGCCCATGTGGACGCTCCTCACGGATGGACCGGTGCCTCTCTGGCGACCGAGCCCGACTGCGGTCTCGGACGTGCTGCTCTTCTCCACGCGTCGAGGAGGGGTGAGCCCCCCGCCCTACGACACACTCAACCTGGGCCGCTCGACGCCCGACCGCCCCGAGGCGGTCACGGCCAACCGCGAACGGCTCCTGCACAGCGCCGGCCTGGCGCCCGATCGGCTCGCGACCGCGGGTCAGGTGCATGGCGCACGCGTCGTGGAGGTGGACGCCCCCGGACATGTCCCGGAGTGCGATGCCCTCGTGACGCGCGCGCGCGGACTCGCGCTCGCGGTGACGACTGCGGACTGCATGGCGCTGCTCTATCTGGCCCCGGGCGCCGTCGCCGCCGCACACGCGGGCTGGCGTGGCGTCGACGCCGGCATGTGCGAAGCCGCGCTGCGTGCCGTGTGCGAAGCCTCGGGACATGCGCCCGAGGCGGTCACGGTGCATCTCGGCCCCGCGATCCGGGGGTGCTGCTATGAAGTCGGAGACGAGGTCGCGGACCGCTTCCCCATCGAAGCCGTCGACCGCAGCCGGGGCCGCGCGCGCCTCGACCTGCCGACCGTGGCGCGCCTGCGGCTCGCCCAGTGCGGCCTGCCAGCAGCGCATGTCCATGATGTCGGAGCGTGCACAGCCTGCGAACCGGCCTGGTACTACTCCCATCGGAGGGACGAGGGCCGCACAGGCCGCCTCTGGGCCGTGGCCGCGAGGCGCTGAGCGGATCCCGGAACGCACCGACGGGCCCAGCGGCCGAGGAGTATAGCGCAGCCTCCGCGGCGCACGTTCAGCCTCTGTCACATGTGAGGAGGCCGCCAATGTGCGAGCCCCATGCGCACGGCCGCATCGAAGAACCGCTGCACACCCTCGGGCGGCACGGGATGGCCCTCGAGCCGCAGGGTCTCCGCGATGGCGTGCACGCTCTGCTGGCCGTCCGCCTGATACCAAGCCACATCCAGCGCGGTCGTCCCCCCCGGGGTCTCATGGTCGATGGCGCGCCAGTCCTCGCGATCCGCCTCGTCGAGGGCCGCCCACCCGGGAAGCAGATGTCGCTGGGTGTCGAGTGGCGCGTCCACGTCGCGCACGGGCACGGGGGAATCGGGCACCACGTCGCCGGAGCGCAGCGGTTCGCGCAGGGCCGGCACGATCTCGCTGTCGAAGAAGTCGCCCAGTGCCTCCTGCGCGTGCAGCATCTCGGTCGCCCGCTCCGCAGCAGGCGCGAGTCGCATGGTGGAGAGCAGCGCCGCATGCCCGCGCCGGACCTCGGCCCACGCGGCGTCGGTCGGCTGCGCCGCATCCAGCGCGGCGTAGAGCCGGCGCCGCGTGGCACGAGCGGCCAGGGCGAGCATCGCCGTGTGCTCGACCGATCCGGCCGTGGCGAGGACCGCTGCGTACACCGCCGCCGCGCGCGCACTGTGCGCGAGTGAGGCCGGATCGCATCGGTCGGGCGTGTCGGAGGACGCGTGATAGTAGCGGTCGGGCCACTGGA
>CADEFY010000477.1 GCA_902826705.1 uncultured bacterium | reverse complement strand
CTGCAGTCGTCCTCGCCGGTGCTGCCCGACTGGTGGGCGATCGGTCCTTGCCGCGCCGTGACGGCGATCGCGGTCCAGCAGGGCGCCGGCGAGTCGAGCTGCCTCGAGTCGACGCAGTCGTCCTACACGTTCGGCTCGGACTACGCGGTCGGCTTCGCGGGCCCGAACCGCGCGCGCATGCGCGTGCTGGGCGCCTTCTCGGCCGATGAGGCCGTGGCGCTCGACGACAGCCAGGAGAACGCGATCTGCAAGCTGGTGATCAACCGTTCGCGCACGGTCGCGGCCGGTGCGACGCCGGCCTGCGGTGGCTGCCTCACGTCGGTCTGCCTCGTGCTCAACTCGATCCTGCTCGACACCCGTACGGTGGGTGCCGCGCAGACCGTCTCGAGCGGCGTGCAGAACTTCGTGACCTGGAACACCAACGCGCAGCCGCCGTGCCCGGGCGCGACGCCGACCCAGAGCCACACCTGGGGCTCGGTCAAGTCGCTGTACCGGTAGGCTCAGCCGTCTCGAGTGACCCCGAACGCCGCATCGCAGTGGAGGAGGGTGGCTCTGTCCTGAGCCACCCTCCCTTCCAGACCCCCCTACGGAGGCAGACATGAAGAAGCTCCTTGCTACGCTCACCGTTCTGCTCGCATGCACGGCGTCGGCGCACGCCCAGGGCCTCGGCTTGGCCTGGGACGACTGTTCGTCCGCGGGTACCTTCGACAAGTCGTTCACGTGCACCGTCAACACGGGCGCCACGTTCAACCTGTGGCAGTCGGTCACGCCGCCCCCCGGCATCACGGACTACGTCGGCTTCCTGTCGGTGATGGACCTGCAGTCGTCCTCGCCGGTGCTGCCCGACTGGTGGGCGATCGGTCCCTGCCGCGCCGTCACGGCGATCGCGATCCAGCAGGGCACGGGTGAGTCGAGCTGCCTCGAGTCGACCGACCAGGCCTACACGTTCGGCTCGGACTACGCCGTCGGCTTCGGCGGCCCGAACCGCGCGCGCATGCGCGTACTCGGCGCCTTCTCGGCCGATGAAGCGCTGCCGCTCGTCGATACGGGCGAGAACGCGATCTGCAAGCTGGTGATCAACCGGACGCGCACGGTCGCGGCCGGCGCGACGCCGGCCTGCGGTGGTTGCCTCACGTCGGTCTGCCTCGTGCTCAACTCGATCCTGCTCGACACCCGCACCATCGGGGCCGCGCAGACCGTGTCGAACGGTGCGCAGAACTTCGTGACCTGGAACAACAACTCGGGCCCGATCCCGTGCCCCGGCACGGTCCCCACCCAGGCCCGCACGTGGGGCAGCATCAAGTCGCTGTACCGCTAGGCTCGCGCCGAGCGGATCGCCAGCAGTCCGCCACACCGACCGGCGGCCCCGATGGGGCCGCCGGTTCGCGTTCCCGCCCGTGATGCGGTGGCTCGAGCGGGCCGCCCGCGGCGACCCGCCCGCCCTCCATCGGGAGAATGGCCCTCGGGGCCGGAACTTCGCGCTGGATCCACGTCTCCTCCCGGCCGATCACCCGGAGTATCGGCGTTGGCGTGGGGCAGGGGGATGTGCTATCCCTCCTCCGACTTCGCCAGCCGCGAGCGACACGAGGCGCACCGCACCCCCTGCGGCGCTCGGTGCGTGATCGCCGTGGTCCCCGATCCGCTCTCGCAAGGAGGATTCGAGATGAAGCGTTGGTTCATCGTGGCGGCGGCCCTCGTCGTGAGTGCCTCGACCGCTGTGGCGCAGCCCCAGGTCATCCTGCGCTGGGACGACTGCTCGGTGGCGGGCACGGCCACCAATACGTTCGCGTGCCACCCCAAC
>CADEFY010000476.1 GCA_902826705.1 uncultured bacterium | reverse complement strand
AGAAGCACACGGTGGCGCGCATGATCGGCGCGCCCCCCGGCTACGTCGGCTACGAAGAGGGCGGCGCACTCACCGAGGCGGTGCGGCGCCGGCCATACGCCGTGGTGTTGCTCGATGAGGTCGAGAAGGCGCACACCGAGGTGCTCAACGTGCTGCTGCAACTGCTCGACGACGGCCGGCTCACGGACGGTCAGGGCCGCACGGTCGACTTCCGAAACGCGCTCGTGATCATGACGTCCAACCTCGGCTCCGATGCGATCCTCGAGCTGGGCGGGCGCGATCGCGCCGAGATGGAGAGCGTGGTGCAGCGCGCGTTGCGCGAGCACTTCCGTCCCGAGTTCCTCAACCGGCTCGACGAGATCGTCACGTTCCATGCGCTCACGCGCGACGACATCCGCCGCATCGTCGACCTGCAGATCGAGCATCTCAAAGCGCTGCTCGCGGAACGCCAGGTGGGGCTCGTGCTCACCGACGTCGCCCGCGACACGCTGGGCGACGAGGGCTACGACCCGCACTTCGGCGCGCGCCCGCTCAAGCGTGTGATCCAGCGCCGGCTGCAGAACCCGCTCGCCATGAAGCTCCTGGCTGGCGAGTTCAAGGCGGGCGACACGGTGGAGGTGGGCGTGGCCGACGGTGGATACACGTTCCGTGAAGCACGACCAGAGCCAGTCGGCGTGGCTTGAGCGAGGGATCCGGTGGCTGACTCCAAGGAAGTGGACGCGGGCAGCAAGCTCGGTCGAGCGATGTTCTCGCTCGTCGATTGCTCGAGGAAGATGCCGGTGGATGTGCGTACCCGGGTGATCCGAGTGCGGAACCTGATCGAGGCGAACCCCGAGGATCCCATGACGCGATTCAAGATCAAGTCCGATCTTGACGCGCTCATGCGGGAGTCGCGCCTCAACCCGATCGTGCGAGCGCTCTGGAAGGCGATGCCGAGCTGACGCGAGTCACTCGCCGGCCAGGTCCTCGGCGCGGATGTAGTCGCGGTGCTTGCCGCGGCCGCGCCGCTCGAAGCGCTCCACCTCGCGCAGCTCCACCGTGATGCCGAGCACCTCGCGCACCTGCTCCACCAGTCGCGGCCGCCACTCGGCAGACCACGCGGGGCCGGTGAGCACGCGCAGCTCGACGCGCCCCTCGGGGTACTGCACGAACTGGTACTCGCGGATGCGGCCCTCGCGGCCGTGCGCCTTGAACACGTACGACGGCAGATTGGCGTTGACGCGCCGGCCGTCGGGCAGCGTCAGGGTGTCGCCGGCGCGCCCCCACACGCGACCCAGCACGGGCAGCGCGCAGCGCGAGCCCTGCGGCACGGGCCAGAAGTCGGGCGCCAGCGGATCGCCGATCGGTTCCACCAGGTCGCCGACCCGGTAGCGCAGCATGGGCATGCGGCGGTTGTTCAGGTCGGTGAGCAGCAGCGCCCAGTGGCCGTCCTCGGTGCGCTCGTGATCGACCACCACCGACTCGACGGGCACGCGCATGCCGCCCTCTCGGTCCTCGAATCCCGCCACGCCGACCTCGGCACAGCCGTAGCTGTCCGCCACGGGTCAGCCGAACGCGGCGGTGATGCGCTCGCGCTGCACGTCGCGCAGCACCTCGGCGCTGGTGATCACGACGCGCCAGCCGAGCGCGCGACCGTCGAGTCCCTGCGCCAGCACCTCCTCGGCGAACTGCGCCAGTGCCGAGGGATAGCCGAATGCGAACCGCACGCGCCGGGCGAGCAGTCGTGCGTGCGCCTCGCGCGCGTGGGCGGCGTCGAGCGTGAACGCCGAGATGCGCGTGCGATGGAAGAAGCGGTCCTTGCG
>CADEFY010000475.1 GCA_902826705.1 uncultured bacterium | reverse complement strand
CCCCGCCGCCGGCGTCGCGCGTGACATACACCACCTCGGCATCGCCCCACTGGCGCTGGTACATGCTCGCGCCCGAGCGCTCGGCCCACGTGCGCACGTACACCCACACGAGGTCCCCGGGGCCGAAGACACCGTCGGCGTCCATGTCCTGCACGTCGATCGGCAGCTCGAGCTCCACGAACGGCGGCTGTCCCACGGCAGGCGACGCGATCGGCTCACGCCGCAGCACCTGCACCTGCGCCAGCGGCGTGCCCGAGGGGAAGCCGTTGCGCGCGAGTTCGTCGTACGGCAGCACGTGCAGACCCGTGGTGTCGATGCGCACGCGCACCTGCGCCTCGGTGCCGCGTGCGGCGAGCTGGCCCGGCAGGCGCTGGGCGGCGAACGCATCGCGGGGCCGCATGGGCGGCGCGGGGCGCTCGCGCCACCGCTGCGCCTGGCTCCAGTTGAGCACGGTGGTGGCCAGCGCCGGATCGACATGGCGGTCGCTCACGCCCACGCCGAGGCCCGCGGCCGACGTGCCGAAGTCGACGCGCACCACCAGCGTGCCCGTGCGCAGCACGCGTTCGCCGCCCGGCTCGACGCGGTACGGCCTGAGCTCGAGTGCCACGAGGCGGCGGCCCCGGAAGTTCGTCGGCGCCCCCAGGACGAACGGCTGCTCGGGCCACGTGCCGGTGAGCTGCGAGGTGAGGCGCTCCATGCCGCCGATCGTGCCGAGCCCGGCCTCGTCCTGGAGGAACACCGGCCGCCCGTTGATCGCCACGCGCACCCCGCTCCTGGACTCCTCGCCGATCGCCGAGACGACGCGCGCCGTGGGCGAGGCGCCGGGCGGCAGGGCGATCAGCGCACTGAATGCGGGCAGCGCCGGATGACCGGGCAGCCCCAGCGTGTGCGCCGCATCTGGGAGGCCGGCGATGCGGACCTCGCCGTGGGCGTCGGGCGTCGTGAAGGCCAGCGCCGGCGTGCGCACCTCCACGGTGAGGCCGCGGTCGTCGGCAGAGAGCACGCGCACGGCTTCCGCACGAGCGGTCCGCACGGCACCGGAGCACGCGAGGAGGGCCAGGGCCAGGGTCGGGACTCGGAGGGCGGATCGCATGCGGGAGACGAGTCTAGGGATGCCCTCCGGAGCCGGCAAGGCCAAGCCCCGGTGAGGCCCGTCAGGTTGTTGTCCGGGGGCTGGTCGCCGGCCGGATGCTCCCCGTAGACTGGGACTCCACATGCGCACTCCCACCCTCGCTCTCGCCGCCGCCGGGATCCTGCTGACCAGCCTGGCCGCCGCTCCGCCCGCCCTCGCAGCCACTGCTCGCACCGCCACACGCGCCCCCTGGCCGGACTCCGTGCTGGCGCGGGTCGACGGCCACGCGCTCACCCGCTCCGACCTGCGCGCAGCCGCGGCTCGGTTCGGGGCGCACCCGGATTCACTTACCCCGCAGCAGTCGGGCGAGGTCCTCGAGCTGCTCATCGACCAGCACCTGCTGGCCGAACGCGCAGGGCGCGAGAGCTGGATCTGGACCCCCCAGGAGAGCCTGACCGTGGAGCAGTTGCGGGACCGGCTCACCGTGACGGCCGCGCTCGACTCGGCGCTGGCGGCCCACCGCGCCTCGATGGCGCAGGCCGGCCGGCCCGCGCCCGATGCCGAATCGCTCGGCGTGAGCCTGCGCGAGGCCACCGTGGCGGGCTGGCACGCGGTCTGGGACGAGGCGCTGCTCACGCGGCTCTATCGCGCGTGGCTCGCGATCCCCAGACCCACCGGCACCATGTCGGTGATGGAGCAGATCCGCATCGCCGGCGTGATGCCAGTGGTGAGCGCCGCCGACTCGGC
>CADEFY010000474.1 GCA_902826705.1 uncultured bacterium | reverse complement strand
TGCGACCGCTGCCGCGAGACCTACGTCGCCGAGCGCGAGGAGCTCGAGACGCTGGGCGAGGACGGCGAGGTGCTGCGCGGCCGCACGCTGTCGCGCGGCCGCGGCTGCATGTCCTGCAAGCAGACCGGATACTCGGGCCGCATCGCGCTGTTCGAGGTGCTCGAACTCACCCGCTCCACGCGCCGGATGGTGCTCGACGGCCTCAATGAGGACGAGATCCGCACGCGCTCCATGGAGGAGGGGTTCCTCACGCTGCGCAAGGCCGGGATCCAGAAGGTGCTCTCGGGTCACACGACGGTCGCCGAGGTGCGGGCGGCCACACTGGCGGATTCGGTCTGATGCCCACCTACTTCTACCGTGCACGCGACGCGCAGGGGCGCGCCCACGAGGGCCTCGAAGTGGCCGGCTCGGAGGACGAGGTGCTCCGCATGCTCGCCCAGTCGCAGCTGACGCCCGTGCTGATCGAGGCACGCGCGGCGCTCGCCGAACGCGGCGAGGCGCGGCTGTCCGCCATGGGCGGCACGCTGCGCAGCATGCTCCGGCAGGTGCGGCCGGGCGTGAAGCAGGAGTCGGTGGCGCTGTTCGCGCGCCAGCTCGCCACGATGATCGCGGCCGGCCTGCCGCTCGTACGCTCGCTGCGTTCGATCACGCGCGACCAGCAGGACAAGCGGCTGGCCCGCGTGCTCGAGCGGGTCACCGACGACGTGCAGAAGGGCGAGTCGCTGGGCACCGCGCTCGGCCGCCACCCGCACGTGTTCGATGAGGTGTTCGTGAGCCTGGTGGCGACCGGCGAGGTGTCGGGCACGCTCGACGTGGTCATGGAGCACACCGCCAGCTACCTCGAGCGGGCCGAGCACCTGCGGCTCAAGGTCGAGGCGGCGCTCCGCTACCCGTTCTTCATCCTCACGTTCGCCCTGGTGATCCTAATCGTGATGTTCCTGAAGATCGTGCCCATGTTCGCGGGCATCTACCAGCGGTTCCGGGTCGAACTGCCCCTGCCCACCCAGATGCTGCTCGACACGAGCAAGCTGGTCACGTCCAACCTGTTGCTGGTCACGGTGTTGGCCATGCTGGGCGCATTCGCGGCGGCCTACTGGGCGCGCACGGATGCGGGGCGTTTCAAGGTGGATCAGGCCAAATTCAACTTGCCGCTCTTCGGCTCCCTGATCCGCATGTATGCTATCACCAAGTTCGCCCGCACCTTGGGCATCCTGACGTCGAGCGGGACGCAGATCCTGACGGCGCTCAAGGTGCTCCGTCCGGTGCCGGGCAACAAGGTCCTGGAGCGCGGGATCGATGCGGTGCGCGCGCAGGTCGAGGGCGGAACGTCCCTCTCCCGCGCGATGACCGAGACGCGCGTGTTCCCGGACATGCTCATCCAGATGACGGCGACCGGTGAGGAGACCGGGCGGCTCGACCAACTGCTCTCACGCACGGCGGACTTCTACGAACAGCGCGTGACGGCCAAGGTCGACGGCCTCTCGAGTCTCGTCGAGCCCATCGCCATCGTCGTGTTGGGCTTGGTGATCGGTGTGATGTTGTTGGCGCTCTACCTCCCCATCTTCAACCTCGGCCAGGCGATGCGGTCGGGCATGGTGGGCGGTTGAGCGAATGAGTGATTCCCCCGGCGGCACGTTCGCCTTGGTCAGCGAGCGCGTCGCAGATCGCGAAGCAACGGGCGGTCCCCGTCCGAACCCCACGACGGCCGGAGCGCCGAACCCGAGGAGGTCTGCAGTGTTCCAGCAGTTCATGAACGGCTTGAAGCGACGCAAGGGTCAGAAGGGCTTCACCCTCATCGAGCTCATGGTCGTCATCGTCA
>CADEFY010000473.1 GCA_902826705.1 uncultured bacterium | reverse complement strand
CTACCCGGCGAGGGGCCGAACGTGGTCGCGTCGGGATTCTCGACCCCTCCAGCACAGCCGATAGCGAGCCCGAGCCCGAGCCATGGCCAAGGAGTGCGGGTGCGCGTCACCGCGCCCAGCATACCGCCTTTCTACACCACCCGCCCCGGCCGCCGCAGCAGTGCGTCGAGCGGCATGAGCAAGAGCGCCAGGAGCACGAGCCACGGCCACAGCCGCTGCACGTGGGTGGTCACGCTGGCCTTGGGCTGGGGGTGCAGCGCCTGCGGCTCGCGAGTGCCACCGGTCTGCGTCACCAGCCCCTCGAGCCAGGCATCGTCGATGGTGCGGTGGCGTCGCTCGGGCGAGGGCGGGGGCGCGAACGTGTCCGCTGCCAGCACCGCGCCCTTGTCGTCGAGCACCTGCACCTTGTAGGTCTTGTCGCTGCGGGTGCGGATCTGCGAGGTCCAAAGGCCCGGCTCGCCCGAGCGCAGCGCCACCTCGGTGGCATCGGTGCCGTCGTCGATGCGCGCCCGCAGCCCGCCCTCGTCGAGCGTGAGGCCGTCCTTGCCGCGCCGGGCCACCCGCACCTCGGCGCGCCCGCCCGCAAAGTCCACCTCGATCGCCGTCTCGTCGCCCGCGCGGCTGCGCAGCGCCCAGCGGGCCACCTGCGTCCACTGCTTGCCGTAGCCCTCCCAGGTGAGCCAGTCCTCGGACCAGCGCGGGCCCGAGTCGCTCGACCATGCAGCGACCTGGCCCAGGCCGTAGCGCCACGTGGTGAGCAGCGGGTCGCCATTGGGGCCGGTGAGCACCACCTCGGCGGTGCTGCGGGCCTCCATCTCCTGGTAGCCGCGCAACTGTGGGCCGGAGTCGTAGTCGATGCCGGCCACCGCGGGGTGGGCCAGCCGCACGGCGGGGCGGAACTTGATCTCGTGCAAGGAAGAGTCGACCAGGCGCTCGGTCTCCTCGACGAAGAGGCCGCGCAATTTCGCCGCGTCGTTGGTGAGGTAGAAGCGGCCGCCGCCGGCCTTGGCGAGGTCCTTCAAGAACTGCGTGTCGCTGTCGTACTCCTCGCCGATCCCGATCACCGAGGTGGTGATGCCGTCGGCGAGCATCTCCTTGGCCAGCTCCTCGGAGGTGAGGCCGGGGCCGGTGCCGAACGGGATCCCCTTGACCTTCTCCTCGGAGTCCGCGCAGTCGGAGAACAAGATCACGTGGCGCAGCGGGGTGTCGGTCTTCTTCATCACCTCGCGCGCGGCCTCGAGGCTGGTGTAGACGTAGATCCCGCCGCCGCCGGCCCGCACCTCGAGGATCTTGTTCTCGATGGCCTTGGGGCTGTGCACCGACTGGAGCGGCACGTCGAAGAACGGGACCTCGGTGACCGACATGACCGCGATGCGGTCGAACGGCCGCAAGAGCCTCACCGAGGCGGCCGCGCCCTCGTCGGCGAGCTCCATCTTGGTCTTGGAGAGGCCCGCATAGGCGGCCATGCTGCCCGACTTGTCGAGGATGATGACCACGGTGGCCGCCGACTCGATCTCGGGGTCCACTTGATCGAGCCGCACCGGCAGCACGCGCGCGAGGTCGGTGAAGTTGTAGCCGCCCATGTCGTAGGCCTGGGGCCCGCCGAGCACCACCAGGCCCCCGCCGGCGTCCACGTAGCGGCCGAGGCTGTCGATGAACGCCTTGTCCATCGCCTTGCCGCCGGGGGCCGCGGCCGCGGGCGCGTTGGCCAGCACCACGAGGTCCACGGCCGCGAAGTCGGCGTGCGCGGGGGTGAGGGTCTCGACCGGCACCACCTCCACGTCCATGCGCTCGGCCCGGAGCGCCTTGGCGAGCGCCTCGGCGTC
>CADEFY010000472.1 GCA_902826705.1 uncultured bacterium | reverse complement strand
GGGGGGGCGGCGCACGCGGGGAGCGCGGCCGCGGCGGGCTGCGGCCGGCCAGGGCCGCGCGCACGCTCGTCCGCGGGTGGGCGCGCCTGCATCGAGCGGTGCGCGGCGAGTTCGCTGGGGCGGATCGTGCGCGCGTCACACTCGAGAGCTGGGCCGAAGCGCGCTACGCCGGCCAGGCGCACGAGCTGCCGCTGCCCGCCGAGCCGCTCGCCACACTCGCCGATCGCTTCCATGCCCGGCACGAGGCGCGGTACGGCTTCGCCGACCGCGGCCGCGAGGTGGTCGTGGTCACGCTCGAGGCGCGCGGGGCGCTGCCGGTGCCGGACACTCGGGCGCGGCGTGCGCCAGTCCGTGCGCGAGCGGCCGCGCGGCCTCGTCCTGCGACCGGCACGTCGCGCGTGTGGCCCCGCGAGGCGCTCGCGGTGGGTCGCGCACTGCGGGGTCCGGTACTGCTGGTCGATGCGGGCGCCACGTGTGCCGTGGCCGCGGGCTGGGTCGCGCGGCGGCACGCGAGTGGCGCGGTGGTGCTCACGCGCGGCGGTGGCCGATGAGCGCCCGTGCGCCCGAGGGCGTGCGACTCGCGCTGCTACGCGGGTTCTTCGTGGCCGCCGCCGAGGAGATGGGGGCCACGCTCATGCGCGCGGCCCACTCGCCCAACATCACGGAGCGCCTCGACCACTCGTGTGCGTTGTTCGACTCCCAGGCGCGACTGGTGGCGCAGGCTGCGCACATCCCGGTGCACCTGGGCTCCATGCCGCGCGCGGTCGAGGCGGCGCTCGCACTGGGCCCGTTCCGCCGGGGCGACGTGGTGCTGCTGAACGATCCGTTCGCAGGCGGCACGCATCTGCCCGACCTCACGCTGGTCTCGCCGGTGTTCCTGCGCGCCGAACGGGCGCCGTCGTTCTACGTGGCCAGCCGCGCGCATCACGCCGACGTGGGCGGTGCCGCGCCGGGATCGCTGCCGCTCGCCCGCGAGGTGTACGAGGAGGGGCTGCGCATCCCGCCGGTGTTCGTGCGCCGCGGCGACACGCTGGATGCCGGCGTCCTCGCACTGCTGCTCGCCAATGTGCGCACGCCAGACGAACGCCGCGCCGACCTGGCCGCGCAACTGGCAGCGCAGCGCGCGGGCGAGCAGCGGCTGACCGAGCTGGCCGCGCGATGGGGCGCCGAGCCGCTGCGTGCCGGCGCACGCGCACTGCAGCGCAGCACCGAGCGCCAGACGCGCGCCGCGATCGCGCGACTGCCGCGCGGACAGTGGACCGCGTCGGACCTGCTCGATGACGACGGTCTCGGCACCACCGACGTGCGGATCGTGTGCACGCTCACGCTCGGCGGCGGGCGCTGCCGGCTCGACTTCACGCGCTCGGCCGGGCAGGTGGCGGGGCCGCTCAATGCCGTCCGCGCGGTGACCACGGCCGCATCGCTCTACGCGCTGCGGCTGGTGCTCGCCGAGGACATCGCGATCGACGACGGGCTGCTGCGCGCGATCGACGTGGTGACGCGTGCGGGCAGCGTGGTCGATCCGCTGCCGCCCGCCGCCGTGGGCGGCGGCAACGTGGAGACCTCCCAGCGCATCGTCGACACCGTGCTGCGCGCGTTCGCGCTCGCGCTGCCCGGCCGCATGCCGGCGGCGAGCAGCGGCACGATGAACAACCTGCTCGTGGGCGGCACCGACCCGCGCACCGGCGTGCCGTTCGCCTACTACGAGACGCTGGGCGGCGGCCACGGCGCTGGCCCGCAGCGCGACGGGGCGAGTGCGATGCAGGTGCACATGACCAACACGCGCAACACGCCGATCGAGTCGCTCGAGCATGCGTATCCGCTGC
>CADEFY010000471.1 GCA_902826705.1 uncultured bacterium | reverse complement strand
AACAGAGCGCCGGCGCCGTGGGTCCGCGGCGCGCGTCCTCGGCCAGGCGGGCCACCTCGGCGCGGGAACTGAACACGTAGCCGGTCGACCACAGCTCCGGCAGCACGACGAGATGCGCATCGACCGTGGCCGCGAGTGCGAGCGCTCGCTCCAGGTTGGTCTCGGGGGCCCCGAACTCGGGAGTCCCCTGCACGAAGGCGACGCGGAATCGGGGCATCCGATCACGCTAGACGAGCGCACCATCGCAGACAAGACCGCGGCCGCTCCGGTGTGCCCGGAACGGCCGCGGCGCACAGGCGGGCACGAAGGCCCGCTTCAGCCCCGCGTCACGCGGGGAAGGATGGGGTCATGGGCAGTCCTCGCGGGTCGGTGGTGAGCAGGGACCAGTCAGGACCATCCCCGATCCGGGAACCGGGCGAGCCCAGGGGTGCCCCGGCGCTCTCGGTGAGGCCCATACGGACCACCTGTCCCGCGTTCACCAGCTGCACGCCCGAGCCGGTGAGGATCACGATGAACTCCCACCCGCTGCGGTTCATGAAGTCGGAGATGCGCTCGGTCGGACGCTCGAGTGGGATCCACACCGAACCGGACACCGAACTGCCGTCGGACAGCCATACGTCCGCCTCCTCTTCTCTCCACGGCCGGAAGCCGCGGTCGAACACGTCGCTCTGCAGTACCGACGGACCGGCCGTCACCCGAGCCAACCGCGCTTTCGCGAACAGCTGGATCGAGCCCTCAGGCCCCACCGCCACCGGCAGGAATCGCGACGTCTCATTGAGACGCTCGAGGATCGTCTGATGCTGGCGGCGCGCAGGATCGAGATCGAGGAACACCTGGCCCTCCGACGACGGCCCGTCCAATGGCCAGAGGACCACCGGGACGCGACGCTTGGGCAGGGTGTAGTGCATGGCGATGCTCCTCGGATCTCGAGTGGAACCACACTCCGAGCACCGCGGATGGAACGGTCCCGGCGTGTTCCCGTGCACCCCCCTGGACGATCGGGGGAACGGCTGCGCGAGGAGATTGCACAGGCCCTGCCATCGTCCGAGCACCGGCGTGTCCGCGCCGCCCGAACGCGCGAGCCTGCGATCGGCGCGGCTTCTGTCGAGTGGGTGGGATCGCGCAGCGCCGGTTCGCGCAGCCGGGGGATGCAGCCCGCACGGCGGCGCGGATGCCCGTGACGCGTCCTGCGAGCCGGGCGCTGCTATCCTCGCCGCATGATCCAGCGCGCCCGACCCGAGGCGAACGCGCGGCCGCGACGCGCGAGGAGCGAGTCCGCGCACCTGCCGCGCGAGGCCCTCGCGCTCTTCGGCGTCGCGCTGGCGCTGCGCGTCGCGTATGCCTGGCTCGCCCACGGGCCGGGTGCTGGCGTGTCGTCCGACGCGGCCACCTATGACGCCGTCGCCTGGAACCTGGCGCGCGGGCTCGGGTTCTCCCTGAACGGCGCGAGCGGCCCCTACCCGACGGCGTTCGTGCCGCCGGTGATGCCCTGGCTCGTGAGCCTGGTGTACCGCTCGCCGCTCGGCCACGACGTGTTCGCGGCGATCGTGCTGCAGTGTGCGATCGGCGCCACGGTGCCGCTGCTGTTGCGTGCGCTGGTCGACCGGCTCGCAGGCTCGCCGGCCGCGCGGATCGCCGGGTGGCTGGCCGCGGTGCATCCGCTGCTCGTCTTCTTCTCGGGGCACCTGCTCACGGAGGCCACGTTCACCGCCGCGCTCCTCGTGGCGCTCGTCGCCACGCTCGAGTGGGTGCGAACTCCGAGGCCCGGCCGCGCGTTCGGCGTGGGGTTGCTCTGGGGGCTCGCAGCGCTCACGCGGCCCACCGCACTG
>CADEFY010000470.1 GCA_902826705.1 uncultured bacterium | reverse complement strand
AGAGCAAGGGAAAGGCACAAGTTCTTCAGCTCCAAGCGGCAGATCCAGCGGTGAAGTGACTCGGGGGGCCGCCCGGCCCCCCCCCCGTCAACTCACTCGCCTCGCCACGAGCAGCTTGTTATGCCGCGCGTCCTGGCCGGCCCCGATCGACAGCAGCCACCGGTCGAGCCTCAGGAGCAGTGCGGGGGCCCGATTGAGGAATCGGAGGAGGCCGAGGTCGATGTTGAGCAGCACATGAGTGGCCCGCAGGGCGGTGAACTCGAACGCCCCACCGGACGCATCGAGCACCGCTCGGAACCGCGCCAGGGACCTCATGCGATTGTGCTCCGCCAGTCCGGGGGTGTCTTCGAACTGGTCGGTCACCAACAGCAGGCCGCCGGGCGCCACCGCGCGAGCGCAGCGCATCAGTGCGGCCTCGAACTTCTGCTCGTCGACGATGTGGTACAGCACGTCGAACACATTGACGATGTCGTAGGGGCCGTCGATCGCCGCCTCGCTCACGTCGGCCTGCAGGAACTGCAACTCGGGGTAGCGCTCCGCCAGCCGTCGCACGCTGCTCGGCGCGATGTCGATGCCGGTGTAGTCCGCGCCGCGACCAAGGTAGTACGCGGTCCAGAAGCCCGTGCCGCAGCCCACGTCGAGCACGCGCCTGCCGCGTGGATCCATGCCGGCCGCGGCGAGCGCGGCGTCGAGCACCTCGCGGCGAAGTTGGTAGCACGCCCGGTTGTAGGCCACCCCCATCGTGGTCTCCCCGGTGCCGCGCAGGTCGAACTGCTCGGAGAGTCGCTGCTCCCAGAACTCCGCCGGCTTGTAGGTCACGCCCGCCTCCGATAGAGCGCATGCCGCTCCAGGTGCCGCGCGACCGCGTCGGGCACGAGGTATCGCAACGACAGCCCGGCGCGCGCACGCGCGCGCAGCGTGGTGGAGGACACCTCGAGCCCGGGGTTCTGCAGGAACGTCACGCCGTGCCCCGTGTCCGCCCAGCGGCCGGCACGCGGCCGCCGCGCGCCCGGCCGCAGCGCGACCGCCACCTGCGAGTGCGCCAGGATCGCAGCGGGCTCGCGCCAGCGCGAGAACGTGGCGAACATGTCAGCGCCCATGAGAAGCACCAGCTTCGCGCGGCCGAGATCGGCGGCAAGCGCACGCAGCGTGTCGACCGTGTAGGACGGTCCGCCGCGGCGCACCTCGACATCGCTCACTTCGAACGCCGCGTTGCCGCGCACGGCCTTCCGCGTCATGGCGAGCCGGTGCCGCGCGGAGGTCAGTGAGCCCCGCGCCTTGTGCGGCGGCTGACCGGCGGGCACGAACAGGACCCGCGACAGCCCGAGTTCGACGCGTGCCCACTCGGCGAGCGCCAGATGGCCGAGGTGCGGCGGATCGAAGCTGCCGCCCAGGACGCCGATCCGGCGCGCGCGGGCCGCCGCGGCGCCACGCGTCATGGCGTCCGTCCGCCGCTCGGCGTCGTGCCCGGCGGTGGCGGCTCGTTGGGCTCGCGCCGCTGCCGCGTGGGCGTGACCGCGTCCTTCAGCTTCTCGATCTGGCGGCGCGTCTTGGCGGCCTTGATCGCCAGCGGCGTGCCCGGGTGCTCGGCCTCGATCTCGCGCAGCGCGCTGAGCGCCTTGTCGCGCTCGCCGAGGCGTGCGTCGACCATGGCCAGCCCGATCAGCGCATCGCCCGCCACCGGCGACTCACCGTACTCCGTGAGCGCGTTGCGGTAGTAGAGCCGTGCCGGTTCCCACTGGCCCAGCCGCACGTAGAGGTCGCCTGTGTGCACGAGCTTGGTGGCCAGCCGCGTGCGCAGCGCGGCCATGTTGAGCACGCCCGGCGCGTT
>CADEFY010000469.1 GCA_902826705.1 uncultured bacterium | reverse complement strand
CACGCTGGCGGAGGCCGAGGCGGCGTTCCGCGAGCACGCCGAGGGCCTGCTCGAGGGCGGGCCGGACGCGTTCATCCTCGAGACGTTTCAGGACCTCAACGAGATCCTGGCGGCGATCCGCGCCGTGCGTGCCGTGACGCGCGAGGTGCCGGTCATCGCTCAGATGACGTTCGGGCTCGACGGCAAGACGCGTTACGGTCACACGCCCGCGCTGGTGGTGCGCGCGCTCAAGCAGGCCGGCGCCGACGTGGTCGGTGTCAACTGCGGCGTGGGCCCTCAGCCGATCCTCGAGCTGATCGAGGAGGTGCTGGCGGCGGCCGATGGCACGCCGGTCTCCGCCATGCCCAACGCAGGGCTGCCGCAGTTCGTCGAAGGGCGCTACGTCTACCTCTCGCACCCCGACTACTTCGCGGAGTTCGCCGCGCGCGCGGTCGATCTGGGCGTGCGGCTCGTGGGCGGCTGCTGCGGCACCACGCCGGCGCACACGCGCGCGATGCGTGAGCGCCTGGCCACGCATCTGCCCGCCGAGAAGCTGCCCTCGGGCGCCGAAGTGCACGTGATCGAGCGCGCGCCGGTGGCAGAGGTCTCGGACAAGCCGAGCGAGACGCCCGAGTTGCTGCGGCTCATGAAGTCGCGCTTCACGGTGAGTGTCGAGATCGACCCGCCGCGCGGGATCAACACGGCCAAGGTCATGGCCGGCGCGCGGCTGATGGCCGAGCGCGGGGTGGACTGCATCAACATCGCCGACTCCCCCATGGCACGCACGCGCATGAGTGCCATGTCGCTCGCGTTCCAGATCCATACGGCGCTGCCGCGCATGCAGGTGATCCTGCACTACACGACGCGCGACCGGAACCTGATGGCGCTGCAGAGCGAGCTGCTCGGCGCGCACGCGTTGGGCCTGCACAACATCCTGTGTCTCACGGGCGATCCGCCGTCACTCGGCGACTACCCCAACATGACCGCGGTGTACGACACCGACTCGATGGGGTTGATCAAGATCGTGCGCCAGTTGAACGCGGGCACCGATCAGGCCGGCGCCGCGATCGGCGGCGGCACCAACTTCGCTGCGGGCTGCGGGGTGAACCCGACGGCCGAGAACCTCGACGTGGAGATCGACCGCTTCCGACGCAAACTCGAGAACGGCGCGCAGTTCGTGATGACCCAGCCCGTATATGAGCTGGCCTGCTGGGAGCAGTTCCTCGAGAAGCTGGGTGGCATGCCGCCGATCCCGCTGCTGATCGGGATCCTGCCGCTGCAGTCGTTCCGCCATGCCGAGTTCCTGCACAACGAGGTGCCGGGGATCACGGTGCCCGATTGGATCCGGCAGCGCATGCACGATGCGGGCAACGAAGGCCAGAAGGTGGGCGTGGAACTCGCCCGCGACCTGCTCAACCAGTGCAAGGCCATGGCGAGCGGCGTGTACCTGATGCCGAGTTTCGGGCGCTACGAGAACTGCCTCGAGGTGCTCGAGGGCACACTGGAGGGCATCCGATGATCCGCTTCCTCGGCCACTTCGCAGTGACCGCGGCCGCGATGATGCTGCTGGCGCAGAACCTGCCCGGCTTCAGCGTGCGCGACTGGAAGGTGGCGCTGATCGCGGCCGTCGTGCTGGGCTTGGTGAACGCGGTCGTGAGACCGATCCTCTTCCTGCTCACACTGCCGATCACGTTCCTGACGCTGGGACTCTTCCTGCTGGTGCTCAACGCCGGCATGCTCGCCCTCACCGCCTATCTCGTGAACGGCTTCTCGATCACCGATCCGGTGTCGCTCGGCATCGCCTCGCTCGCGCTGGCGCTCGTCGGCATCGTCTGGAAGTGGGTCGCGGGCGACGGCAAGA
>CADEFY010000468.1 GCA_902826705.1 uncultured bacterium | reverse complement strand
GCAACCCCAGGCGCAACCCCCGGGACCCGCGCGCGAGCCGCACCGGCACCGGCAGCGCCGCCCACGGCCGCGCGCCGCGATGCGGGCGCGCGAGCGGGCGGCGGCCCGCGGCGACCCGCCGCAGGTCGGCGGCCAGGTCGGCCGCGGTGGCGGTGCGATGCGCGGGATCCTTGGCGAGCGCCGCCTCGAGCACCCGCTGCAATGGCGCGCGCACCCGGCTCGGCAGTTCCGGCATGGGGCGCGGTGGCTGGGTCATCACCGCGACGAGCGCGCGGTGCACCGAGTCCTCGGGCACCTCGAACGGGAGCCGGCCCGTGAGCAGTTCGCAGGTGATGACGCCCAGCGCATGCACATCGGCGCGCGGGCCGATGCCGTCGGGCCGCGCGTCGGCCTGCTCGGGGCTCATGTAGCGGATCGTGCCCACGAGCACTCCCACCGACGTCATGAGCGTCGTGGCGCGCACGTCGCTCTCGGCGAGCCGCGCGACGCCGAAGTCGAGCACGACCGGCCTGCCATCGGCGCGGACGAGCAGGTTCTCGGGCTTCAGGTCGCGGTGCACGATGCCGTGCTCGTGCGCGTGCTGGATCGCATCGCACACGCACGCCATGAGCTCGAGCTTCTCCTCGAGCGTGCGCGCACCCGCCGCCCAGCGGCGCAGCGTCTCGCCTTCGATGTACTCCATCGCGAGCCACGGCCGCTCGCGGCCGCTCGGGCCCTCGACGCCGGTGTCGACGAAGCGTGCGATGCCGGGGTGGTCGAGCCGCCGCAGCGCCTCGGACTCGCGGCGCGATCGCGAGAGCAGTTCGGGCGAGAGCCAACCCTCGCGCATGCGCTTGATGGCCACGGGCGGTTCGCCGGGCCGAGCCGCCAGCAGCACGACGCCCATGCCGCCGCGCCCCAGCTCGCAGATCACCGTGTAGCCGGCCACTGCGTGCGGCAGCGGCTGCTCGTCGTCCTGGGCGACGTCGGCGGCCAGCCGCTCATGGGCCGCGAGCAGGCTCAGCACCTCGGCGCGCACCTCGGGGAGCCCCTCGGTCTGCGCCTCGACGAACGCGGCGCGGTCCGTTCCGGGCTGTTCGAGCGCTTCAAGGAACAGCGACTTGGCCAGGTCGTACACGCCCACCGGGCGGCCTCCTCGAAGGGGTGCAGGGTCGGCGCGGGACGGTATCACGCGCCCGTGGCCACCGGGCACGGGTGGCCGGTGCTGCCGGTCCCACGGCCGGATCGCGCTTGTCAGGCAGGAGGGCCGCCTCGCGGGAGGTCACGCATGGGGACCGCTCGGAAGCGGAAGCCGCACGATTCCGGCCGTCGGCCGGGGCTCTGTTCGCTTCGGGGGAAGCGTCGGAGCACCCGGTCCGGCGGCCGGGCTGCCTGTTGCCGCACGCGCGAGGCCCGCCTACTCTGCGCCGTCCTCTCATCCAGGGGTCGCACGCCTGCCGCCGATCCGCGCAAGACCCGCGCCCGGCGGGCCCGCCCCGAGTCCCGGAGACGGCCCATGGCCACGTTCCACAACTTCATCGGGGGCCAGTGGGTCCCCGCACGCTCCGGCCGCACGCGGCCCAACCACGATCCTGCGACCGGCGAACTGCTGGGCGAGTTCCCCGACTCGGGCCCCGAGGACGTCGAGGCCGCCACGCAGGCCGCGCGCGCGGCCCAGCGGGCGTGGGCGCTGACGCCGGCGCCCAAGCGCGGCGAGCTGCTGTATCAGCTCGGCGCGCGGATCGCGGAGCACAAGGAGTCCCTGGCGCGCGACGCGACGCGCGAGATGGGCAAGATCCTCATCGAGACGCGCGGCGACGTGCAGGAGGGCGTGGACATGGCGTACCTCGCCGCCGGCGAGGGCCGCCGCATGCACGG
>CADEFY010000467.1 GCA_902826705.1 uncultured bacterium | reverse complement strand
CCTCGGTGGTGACTTCCCGGCGCCCCTCGGGGACGAGCATCGCCATCTCCGGACGGATGCGGCGCGCGATGCCCACCATCTCCTTCGTGGCGGCCATCTCGAGATTCAGCTTGATGTGCGTGAGTTCGCGCAGCCGGCGCACGTCCTCGTCCTGGATGTGGCGGCGATCCTCGCGCAGGTGCACGGTGATGCCGTCGGCCCCGCCCAGGTGCGCCTCCACCGCCGCCCACACGGGATCGGGCTCGTAGGTGCGACGCGCCTGTCGTATGGTGGCCACGTGGTCGATGTTGACGCCCAGTTCGATCATCCGGTCTCGTCCTCCAGCCGCTGGAGGTCGCGCACCATCGTGCGCGTGGCGAGCTCCTGGCCGTTCAGGCAATGGTGGATCAGCAGACGCATGAGGCTCTTGGCCTGCGCGATGGTGACAGGATCGTGGAACGCGCCGCGCTCGAGGTCGAGCAGCGTGCGGCCGAGCAATCTTACCGCATCCCCCCTGGCCTCCACGTCGCCGCACGGCAGCGCTCCGCGCTCGACCACGTAGTGGTACTCGCGCTCGGCCACGATCGGCTGGTGCGTGCCCGCCTCACGCGCCAGCTCGAGCGCGAAGCCCAGTTCCTGCAGCAGCCGCAGTTCGAACCGCCGCAACACCGGCTCCACCAGGGACGCAGCAGGGTGCGTCCCTGCTCCGTCCCCGGTGGAGCGTGAGAGCGCGCGCAGCGAGGTGATCGCGTCGTCGTACGCGGCGAAGAGGCCTTCGTGGGGATCGTCGCGCGTGGTGAGCTTGAGCAGCAACTCGTTCAGGTAGAAGGCCGAGAGCAGGGCCTGGCCGGCGAGCGGGGTGGCGGGTGCGAGCGGCTCCGCGTTCTTCAGCGTGCGCAACTCGCCCCGGCCGAACCAGTCGACCACCAGGGGCTGGAACGGCACCAGCAGGCTCCGGTGGGCCGACTTCGGGCGCCGCGCGCCCTTCGCCACCAGGCCCAGCCGGCCATGCTTCTCCGACCAGACCTGCAGGATCAGGCTGGTCTCGCGGTACGCATAGGTATGGAGGACGTAGGCCTTGTCCATCGGGCGACTGCCGGTGCGCCTAGCGGTAGCCGAGCTGGCGCAGCGCCGCCTCGCTGTCCGCCCATCCGCCCTTCACCTTCACATGGGTCTCGAGGAAGACCTTCGAGCCGAACAACGCTTCCATGGCATGGCGCGCCTCGGTGCCAATGCGCTTCAACGTCGCGCCCTTCTCGCCGATCACGATGGCCTTGTGGCCGGGACGGTCGACGAAAATCGTGGTCGCGATGCGCCGCAGGTTGCCTTCCACCACGAAGTTGTCCACCACCACGGCGATGGAATACGGCAGCTCGTCGCCCAGCAGCCGGAAGATGCGTTCGCGCACCAGCTCCGCGGCGAGGAAGCGCTCGTCGCGGTCGGTGATGTCGTCCTCGCCATAGATCGCGGCCTGCTCAGGCAGGAGCTTGCGGATCTCGTCGAGCAACGCGCGGACCTGCGTGCCCTTGTCGGCGCTCACGGGCACGAGCGCGGCGAAGTCGCGCCGCTGCATCGAATCCGCGAGCGCAAGCGCCACCTTGGACTTGTCGGCGACCTTGTCGACCTTGCTGAGCGCCAGGATCACGGGGGTGCCCTTGGGGAGCAGGTCCAGGACCGGGAGGTCGCGTTCGTCCCAGCCGCCCGCCTCGATCACCAGCACGATGACGTCGACCTCGCCGGCCACCTGGCCCACGGTGCGGTTCATGCCGCGGTTGAGCGCGTTGCGGTGCTGCGTCTGGTAGCCCGGCGTATCCACGAAGATGAACTGGGAGCGCCGGTCGGTGAAGATCCCGAGGAGGCGATGGCGCGTCGTCTGCGCCTTGCGCGA
>CADEFY010000466.1 GCA_902826705.1 uncultured bacterium | reverse complement strand
GTCGAGCGCGCGGTCACCGAGGAGGCGCAGGTGTGCCGCGTGCCGCCGCTGCTGCTGCAGCCGCTGGTCGAGAATGCGATCAAGCACGGCGTGTCCAACCGCATCGAGGGCGGCTGCGTGCGGATCTCGGCCGTGCGCCAGGGCGACGCCCTGGTGCTGGGCGTGGAGAACCCGATCGACGAGGACGCGCCCGCCAAGGCCGGCGAGGGCGTGGGCCTGGAGAACGTGCGCCGCCGGCTGGCGGTGTTCGGCGCGCGCGAGGCGCGGCTCGAGGCGGTGCGCGAGCCGGGGCGCTTCCGGGTCACGTTGCGCCTGCCGGCTCACACGGCCAAGCTGGAGCCGCGATGAGTGCGCTGCGAGTGGTGGTGGTCGATGACGAGGCGCCGGCGCGCGCCCTGCTGCGCGAATACCTCGGCGCGCACGCCGACGTGTCGGTGGTGGGCGAGTGCGCCAATGGGTTCGAGGCCGTCAAGTCGATCGCCGAGCTGCAGCCCGACCTGGTGTTCCTCGATGTGCGGATGCCCAAGCTCGACGGCTTCGAGGTGCTCGAGCTGCTCGACCCGCGGCCGGCCGTGGTGTTCTGCACCGCCTACGACGAGTTCGCACTCAAGGCGTTCGAGGTGCACGCGGTGGACTACCTGCTCAAGCCCTACGGCCGCGAGCGGCTCGCGGAGGCGATCGTGCGGGTGCGCGAGCGGCTGGCGGCGCGCACCGCGCCGAGCGCGCCGGCGGCGCCCGAGCCCGACGCCGCGCGCCTGGCGGCCGATGCGCGCGTGCCCGGCCGGCGGCTCGAGCGGCTCGTGATCCGCGACGGCGCCAACGTGCACGTGGTGCCGATCGAACGCGTGGATGCGATCGAGGCGCAGGACGACTACATCGCCGTGCACACCGAGGGCCGCACGTGGCTCAAGCACCAGGCGCTCGCCGAGCTCGAGGCGCAGCTTGATCCGGAGCGCTTCGTGCGCGTGCACCGCTCGTTCCTGGTCAACGTGGAGCGCATCGCCCGGCTCGAACTGATGGCCAAGGACATGCGCGTGGCGTTCCTGAAGGACGGCCGCGAGGTGCCGGTCAGCCGCAGCGGCTTCCAGCGGCTGCGCGAGCGCATGGGCGGCTGAGGCGCCGCTCGCGCGGCCGGCGGCGCGAGGCTGCCGCCGGCCGCGCGCGACTCACTGCGCCAGCACCAGCTTGGCGTTCATCAGCGCGGCCTGCTCGTCGCTCAGGCCGCGCTGGCTGCCGATGAGCTCTTCATAGAACCCGTCGGGGTCGGCGATGCGGGCGTCGCGGTGCAGCGGCATGGCGTGGCTCCTTCAGGCGGCGATGGCCCGGCGCAGCGCGGCCTGCGCGGCGGCGGGGTCGAAGCGGCGCCAGCGTGCCGCGACATGCTGGTCGGGGCGGATGAGGTAGACGCAGCCGGGCGTGGCGCCGTAGCGCTCGGCCAGCAGGCCCGTGGGGTCGTGCAGGTCGCGGCCCACCACCAGCGGCGTGGCGACGACGCGGCCGGCGCCGACCGGCCGGACCTGCGCGTCGGCGCCGAAGGCCAGCAGCACGAAGCCGTCGCCCAGCAGCGGCAGCAGCCAGCCGTCGCGGCCCTGGTGCTGCACCGGCGCGTCGGCGCAGGGCGTGCCCGGGGCGATGCGGCCCTGCCAGGCGTCGTCGTCGGGCGTGTTCAGCGGCGATGCGACGTAGGGCGTGGGCGTGGACAGCCGTCCGCTGTTGACCAGCGGCCGCGCAAAGGGCTCGGTCTTGGCCAGCTCGAGCACCGCGTCGCGGAACAGCCGGCTGGCCCGGCTCTTGGGCGTGATGAAGTCGGTGCTGCGCGTGCTGGCGCGCAGGTTGTCGTCGGCGGCGAAGGCGCGCTCGTCGTGGTAGCTGTCCC
>CADEFY010000465.1 GCA_902826705.1 uncultured bacterium | reverse complement strand
CCGCATCCGCACGTTCGAGGCCGGGTTGCTGGCCATCGCCGCGCTGATCGTGATGCTGGGCCGGGTCCCCATCGGAGACCTGATGACCGGATTCCTCCCCGAGGGCATGCGGTTGTCCACGCTGCAGGAGTGGATCATGAACAACCCGCAGAACTCGGCCAAGCGCGCGGTCCTGATCGGCGCCGCGATGGGCGTGATGGCCACCGGGTTGCGCGTCATCCTCGGCATCGAGCGCTCGTACCTGGGCGGGGGAGAGTGACATGAACCTCTCCGTGCTCGAGAAGCTCGACCGCCGCTGGCTGTTCCTCATCGTCGGCCTGCTCGTCCTGGGCCCGCTTCTGCGGCCGCTCGGGCTGCCGCTCACGACGTCTGCGTCGGTGCGCCAGTTCCATGACGAGATCGCCGCAGTGCCGGACGGATCCACGATCCTCATGCCCTGCGACTACGATCCCGGTGCCAAGCCCGAACTGGTGCCCATGACCAAGACGGCGCTCCGGCAGCTCTGGGGCAAGAAGTGCAAGGTGGTGCTGCTCTGCCTGTGGGTCGGCGGCTCGGGGATCGTCAACACGACGATCGAGGAGACCGCGGACGAGATGCGAGCGCAGGGACACTCCATCGAGTACGGCCGCGACTATGTCTTCCTCGGCTTCAAGTCGGGCAATGAGGCGGTCATGGTGCTGATGGGCCAGGGCATCGCCAATGCGTTCCCCAAGGACCATCGCGGCAACGTGACCAAGGACCTGCCGATCATGCAGAACGTGCGCGACTATTCGTCGTTCCCGCTGCTGGTCGCGATCTCGGCCGGCTACCCTGGCACCAAGGAGTGGGTGCAGCAGGTCAACAGCCGCTTCCACCTGCCCATGGTGTCCGGCTGCACCGCAGTGAGCGCCCCGGAGTACTACGCCTACCTGCAGGCGGGCCAGTTGCGCGGCCTGCTCGGGGGCATGGCCGGCGCGGCGGAGTACGAGCACATCCGCAACGAGAAGGGCACGGCCACGAAGGGCATGGATGCGCAGTCCCTGGCGCACGTGTTCATCGCGCTCTGCATCGTGATGGGCAACATCGTCATGTGGTCCAAGGGAGGCTCGCGATGAACGTCTCCGCTGACTTCGGCGTGTGGGTCGCGGCCCTCCTCACACTCTTCATCTTCTCGTTCCTCTACAAGGACAACCCGCTCTACAAGTTCGCCGAGCACCTGTTCGTCGGCGTCTCGGCGGCGTACTACGTGGTCCTCAACTTCTGGACCGTGATCTACACCAATCTCTGGCAGCCGCTCGTGCGTGCTTTCGGCGGCGGACTGGAGGGCGGTCCGTTCGCCGCTTCACAGGGCGACTACCGCGGCTGGTTCATCCTGCCGGGGCTGCTCGGGCTGCTGCTCTTCACGCGGCTCTTCAGCAAGATCGACTGGATCTCGCGCTGGTCGCTGGCCGTGATCATCGGCGTCTATGCGGGCCTCAAGACCACGGGCTTCGCGCAGGGCGACCTCGTGGCGCAGATCGCAGCCAGTCTGCAGCCGCTCTGGATCCCGGGGAACCTCGCGGGTTCGATCGACGCCATCCTTTTCACGGTCGGCCTGATCGCCTCACTGCTCTTCTTCTTCTTCAGCCGGGAGCACAAGGGCGCGCTCGGAGCCGCCTCGCGACTGGGCGTGATCTTCCTGATGGTCAGCTTCGGTGCGGGCTATGGCTACACGGTCATGTCGCGCATCTCGCTGCTCATCGGGCGCTTCCAGTTCCTGCTGGAGAACTGGCTCGGGATCCGGTGAGCGAGCGTCTGGCCCGGTGCGCGATCGCATGAGGATCGTGGTCGACGGCGCAGCGGATGCCGTCGCGCAGATGCAGCGCGCCCACGCGCGCTGGGAGCACGCGGCGAGGGTCGGGGTCG
>CADEFY010000464.1 GCA_902826705.1 uncultured bacterium | reverse complement strand
AGTCGAAGCCCACCTCGCCGACCGGCGAGCCCGTCGTGTGATTGTTGTTGGTCCAGTTGTAGCTCAGCATCTGCGCGGTGTTGTTGTGACCCCAGTGGATCGAGTGCAGCGGATCCGCGGGCACCACCGCGGGGAACGCGATCCAGTCGAGTGAGACGGCCTCGACCTCGGGGAGCCGGGACAGTTCCTCGGCCAACTGCGTCGTGACGATCTTGGCCTCGGTGTCGATCCGGATCCAGCGGTCGACGCCCAGCTTCTCGGCTTCCTCGAGGTTCTTGAGCGTGATGTACGCCTTGCTCACAGCGCCCGCCCCGCTCTTGCCGATCACACGGTCCAGCGCATCCAGACCCGTGAGGCCGCTCGCGACCACGTCGCCATACTTGAGATCCGAGTCCAGCAGGCTCGCCGACTCACGGGCCTGGCTGGTCAACTTCACGAGCACGCGCCCGGGAACGTAGGTGGCCACGCGAGGGGCGTTCGGCTGGAAGCCGAGCTGCACCGGCCCGAAGGGGCGTTCGGACTCCTGGGCCAGTGCCGTCGAAGACAGGCTGGCCAGGAGGAGGGCGGCGAGCAGCAGGGCTCCGGGCGTGCGTGTGGCGTCCTTCTTGGACATGAGACGACCTCCGGACTGGGGGGCGGACCGCTCCGAGGGGAGGCGGTCCAGCAGCAGGGACAGATCCGCGGGCGGGGGTCCGGATCGCGTGAGGGGTCTGGCACTCGCGGATGGCAAATGCTTTTAGCATGGGCGTCTGGGCTTGTCACGGGGATTACATTAGACCGCGATGCCGGGCTGGGATGGCCGGTTCCGGCGGCGGTGCTGGGGTCTGCCGCCGTGGGCCGCCAGCGACGATCCGGCGTTGACCCTCGCCACTCCAACCGCCACGCTGCCGGGCATGCGATCCGGCCGCTTCAGAAGCCTCGTGCGCCTGCTCATGGTGAGCGGCCTCGTGAACGCGCTGCCGTCCCATGCCAAGACCGACCCCGACATCCTGGGCCGCATCCAGATCGACGGGCTCGCCGGCGACTTCCAGCCCGATGAGAGCCTGTTCGACGCCTCCCCCTCGGGCCGGCTGCATGAGTCCAAGGAGGACTCCCAGTGGGGCGCGGAGGACGATATCCGCCAGATCCGGCTCACGTGGGACCGGCGCTACTTGTATCTCTCGGTCGAGGGCAGCCTCACCCACGGTCGCCTGATCGTGCTGATCGACGTCGAGCCGTATGAAGGCCTCGTGACGCTGAACAACACCAACCAGTGGCGCCGGCACGTGAACTTCACGTCCGAGTTCATGCCCGACCTGGTGATCTCGACCACGCCCGGCGAGGCGGCGTCGCGCGTCTACGCGCATCTCGACGGCAGCTCCGCGCAGTTGGTGCAGCTGCAGCGCAACGCATGGTTCTTCTCGGAGTCGAGCTTCCAGGCGGGCGTGGAGGAGCCCGTCAGCGAGCTGCTGATCCCCTGGGGCACGCTGTTCGCCGATGACGCGCGCGGGCCCGTGGTGATGCGCGACACGCTCATGGACGGCCGGTACCAGCGGGTGGCGTTCCTGCCCCCGGGAGTCGTGCTCAAGGTGGTCGGCTTCGTGACCGGGCCTGAGACCATGGACAGCGGCCCCGACGTGGCGCCCAACAACATCCTCGGCTGCCCGGCCGTGGCCGCCGAGGTGCTGCAGGTGGATAATTGGGTCGAGCTCGCGATCGATGTTGATGCCGATCGCCTGCCCGACATGGGCGTGAGCACCACGGAGCGCGGCGTGTACCACGACGACTCCGTGCCGGTCATGCTGCGCTCGTGGGGCGCGATCAAGCGGGCCTGGAAGTAGCGCGCTCGCTCGCCCGCTCGAACTCGCGCTGCTGCGCGGCCTGCGCGCGACGCTGGCGGATGAACTCG
>CADEFY010000463.1 GCA_902826705.1 uncultured bacterium | reverse complement strand
CGCAGTTCGGGACCGTGGCCGCCATCGCCTCGCGCGATCCCGCGCAGGCGCAGGTCGAGGTTGAAATCCCGGCGCAGCCGTTCCGACTGCGAGGCGAGCTGCGCGAGCAGCTGGCTACCGATCGTGCCGGGCCCGACCAGGCCGATGGAAAGCGTGTGCGGCGACAGGTAGAAGGCGGAGTGCACCGCCCGGAGCGCCTTGGACGTCTCGCCGCCGTCGATGACCGCGGAGATGTTCCGCTGCGAGGCGCCCTGCGCGATCGCGCGGAGGTTGATGCCCGCCTGGCCGAAGGCCTGGAACAGCTTCCCGGCGATGCCGTGGTGGTGGGCCATGCCGTCGCCGACGACGGCGATGATCGCGCAGCCGGAGTCGACCGTGACGCTCTGGATCTGGCCGCCCTGCAGCTCCGCGGCGAACGCCCGGCGCACCGCACGCTCCGCGAGCGTCGCCTGGCCGGCCGGGACCGCGAAGCAGATCGAGTGCTCGGAACTGCCCTGCGAGATGAGGATCACCGAGATCCCCGCCTCGTGCAGCGCGCCGAACAGCCGGTGCGCCGTGCCCGGGACGCCGATCATGCCGGCGCCCTCGAGATTGACGAGCGCGACGTCGCGGATGCTGGTGATGCCCTTGACCCGCTCCCCGGGTTCCGGCTCGGCGACGATCGTGGTCCCGGCGTCGGCCGGGGCGAAGGTGTTCCGGATGCGGATCGGGATGTCCTGCTCGACGGCCGGCGCCATGGTCTGAGGATGGATGACCTTCGCGCCGAAATAGGCGAGCTCCATGGCCTCGTTGTACGAGAGCGAGCCGATCACCCGCGCCTCCGGCACCTGGCCCGGGTCGGCCGAGAGCACGCCGCTGACGTCGGTCCAGATGACGATCTCGCGCGCACCGAGCAGCGCACCGAAGATGGAGGCCGAGAAGTCGCTGCCGTTCCGGCCGAGCGTGGTCTGCAGGCCGCGCGTGTCGCTCGCGACGAAGCCCGGGATCACGAGCACGCCCGCCGCGTCCGGCGCGACCAGGCGCGCCGCGTTTCCGCGCGAGGCGCCCCACTGCACGCCGGGGCCCAATGGTCCCCACTCCACCGTGACCACGTCGCGCGCATCCAGCCAGCGCACGGCGCGGCCGGGGTCGCGGTCGCCCAGGAACGCTGCGAACAGGCGGCTCGACCACAGCTCGCCGAAGCCCGCGACCCGGTCGCGGATGCCGGGGCCCGCGGAGCGCACCAGGGCCACCGCCTGCAGCAGGCGCTCGAGGTCGCCGATGTCGGATCGCAGCGATTCGAGGAAAGCCTGGCAATCGGCGGGCCCGAGCAGTTCCGCGGCGATCTCGCCGTGGCGGGCCTCGAGGCGCGCGAGGCTCGCTCGGCAGGTGTCGAGGCGCGCGCCTTCGGCGGCCGTCACGAGGCTGAAGAGGGCGTCGGTGACGCCCCGGCAGGCGGACAGCACCAGCGCGAGCTTCGGCTCGGCGAGTTCCGAGACGATGTCCGCGACGCGCCGGAAGCACGCGGCATCCGCGAGGCTCGACCCGCCGAACTTGTGCACGACCCAGCGCGGTGCGGCCGCAAGGCCTCCGGCGGGGCCCGCCGGAACGGCCGGTGTTTCGCTCAGCATACGAGCCGCTGGCCGGCCTGCGGCTCGACGAGGAACGCGTGGCGCACGTCGAACAGCCGCAGGATCTGGCGCAGCAGCACGTCGTAGGGCCGGCCGCGCGACCCCACCTCGACGCGCAGTACGAGCGCGCCGCCGTGCGCGTCGCTCGCGGTCTCGACGCCATGGACGACGAAGCCGCGCCGCTCGATCAGGCCCAGCGTGCGCACGATCGCGCCTTCCGCGTGCGTCAGGTTCACTTCGATCGTGCGGTTCATTGCGTGCTCCCCTCGAGCATGGTGGCGTTGGT
>CADEFY010000462.1 GCA_902826705.1 uncultured bacterium | reverse complement strand
GCCGGATGGTCGTGCACCAGTCGCTCGAACAGTGCCAGGGCCCGGGCGGTGTCCCCCATCTCCATGTAGAAGCCGCCGAGCGGGATCTGCACCTCGGCGTAGTCGGGGAACATCTTCTGGATCCGCTCCATCTCGAGCACGGCCTTGTCCATCTGCCCCTGACGACGATAGTGATAGGCGAGCTGGAGATGGGCCGACGCGTAGTTGCGAGACAGTGTCGAGGCGTTCTCGTCCTTGTAGACCCTGGCGTCCCATGCGCCCGCGTCCGTGAAGAGCCCGCGATACTTGAACGTCTGGTAGATCGCCTTCTCCACGGCCGGCACGTCGATGCCCGCCCGCGTGGTGTCGATCTGGACCGCATGCACGAGACCCTCGAGCGAGAACGCGCCGCGGTAGCCGAAGTCCTCGGGCACGGTGACCGCGAAGTAGGGCTGGCGCACCCAGCCGCTGTCCTTGCGGGCCTGCTGCAGGATGTGATGCACCATGAACTCGTTGGTGTAGATCACCCGCCCGCTCGGGTCCTGGATCGCGCCGTAGCGCAGCTGATCGACCTGCGCATCGGTCAGCGCCATCGGGACCTTGGGCTCCTCATCGCGCAACTGGCGGATGTACCAGTCGGTGTTGAGCAGGCTCAGGTTGACCACGCGCACGTCCTTGCGGAAGCCCTCCACCTCCTGGATGTACCAGAGTGGGAACGTGTCGTTGTCGCCGTTGGTGAACATGAACGAGTTGGGCGCCAGCGGCGCGAGCATGTTGTAGGCGTAGTCGCGGGCGATGTAATTGCCGCTGCGGTCATGCGTGAACCACAGATTGCGCACGAGCAGCGCCGGCTGCAGCGCGAGCAGCCCGAGACATGCATAGGTGGCGGTGTTCCGAGTGCCACCCTCGGGGAAGCTCTCGCGCACCCACGCCACGGCCCACGCGATGCCCAGCCCGATCCAGATCGCGAACGCGTGATAGCCGCTCTGGAAGAAGTAGTCGCGCTCGCGCACTTCCTTGTCGGAGAAGTTGAGGAAGAGGATCATCGCCGCGGTCGTGAGGAACAGGAACATGAAGGCGTACAGCCCTGACCGCCGCTCGCGCCGGAGCAGCCAGATGCCGCCCGCGATGCCGAGCACGATCGGCAGCAGTCCCCCCGGCGGCGGGACGACGCGGCCGAGCAGGTGCATCAGGCGGTCCCCGGTCGACGCATCCGGCGCCGGTGGCACCGGCTCGTCCATGCCGCCCATGGGCGTGCCGAACATGAGCCACTGGCGCCGGAAGTAGCGCCAGAACTCCTTGTCGAGCTGGGTGCTCAGCGTGCCGCGCCGCACGGTCATGTTCATCTCGCCGTACTGCTTGCGCTCGAGCAGGTCGCGCACGGCGTTCCACGTGGCCGGCGCGCCTTCGTTGATCGCGGGGCGCTGCGCGGCACGGATCGGAAGATATGCGTGCGTCGAGTAGCCGGCGACCATGAGGAAGAGCGACAGCAGCAGCACGCGACCCTCGCGATGCGTGCGCGCGAGGTAGGCGAACGGGAACACCACTCCCAGCACCGTGGCGACCAGCGTGGCGGTCGAGAAGTCGGCATCGGACATGGCGCTGTACAGGCCGGGCAGCACGGCGGCGGCTCCCACGGCCGCGACCCAGCCCGGGAGCTTCCGCTGCCAGGTCATCGCGAAGCTCGTCGCTGCGCCGAGCACGATGACCGCGCCCGCCATCTTCTCGAGCCCCGCCGGGACGCGCAGCAGCGACAGGAATGGCATCGCGAAGAGCAGCGCGACCTTCCAGTCCACGAGCGCCACGAGCACGAACAGGGGCAGTCCCATGATGCCGACGCCGAGGTGGAGGCCGACACAGAGCCACATGATGTAGGTGGCGAGCAGCAGGAAGCTGAGCTCCGCCGCGGGCACCTTGACGTAGAGCGCCG
>CADEFY010000461.1 GCA_902826705.1 uncultured bacterium | reverse complement strand
ACGTGCTGGACGCGAAGGATGGTCGCGTCGTGTGCGAGCATGGGCTCACTCCGGGCACCCTTGCCACCGGGTTCTTCGCCAACTCATCGCGAGTTGCATTTGCCGCCGGCAAGCGAGTCGTGGTGCTGGAGGTGCCGACAGGGCAAATGCTCGGGGAGTGGAGCTCCCTAGCGAGTGGCGCAGCGGAACTCGCCGTGAGCCCGGACGGCCGCGCTCTTGCCGTCGGCGAGATGGCCGGTGATCTCGAACTGTTCGACGTCGACGCGGATGGCCGCATCGTGGGACGACGCTGGTCCGGCAAGACCACGGGCACCCAATGGGGCGCGTCGTTCAGTCCCGACGGAGCCCGGCTGGCATCGATCGGCTACGACTTCGCGCTTCACCTATGGGATCCGGCGAGCGGCCAGGAAGTGTTCCAAGTTCGCGACCTGCCCATTCAGGGGTTCGACGTGCGGTTCTCGCCGAGCGGCGACTCGATCGCGTACATGGGAGGTGCGGGACAGACCTGGCTGATCGATCGTCGCGTATGGCGGGAGCGTCGCCGGTTCCAAAGCGCACCCGAGCCACACCTCCCGGGGAACTGAAGGGCTGAGTCGACGCAGGTTCCGACCCCAGTGCCGACCACCGCCACGTCGATCACGAAATGGCTGGCTCGGCCTCGGCGACCGCTGCGATCTCGACGACCTGCTGCCAACCCGCCGCCGCCAGTTGCTGATAGGCTTGCTCGCACCGCTCGCTGTGGACCAACAGCGTCACTTGGTCGCCGACGCGATGCTCCTCATCACCCACTGGCGAAGTCGCTCCGCCACGGTGTAGCGCCAGGAAGAGATACGCGCCCGACCCAGTTGCCGCGGTTGTGGGCGGGGCCTCGTCCTGGGCGCCTCGCGCCTTGGCCTCGATGCGCTGCCAGCGCTCGAGGCTCGTCAGCCGGCGCCGGAGGCGCACGGTCCACACCTCAATGTCCTCGGGTCGATGAAACAGCAACTCCGCCCCGCCCGCACGGGCCATCTCGGGGGTCACCTGGTGTTCACCCGGACTCAAAGCCACGTAGAGACGCTTGACCTTGCCTTCGCGCTTCGCCTTCTGCGCAAACAACACGTTCACTTCGCCGTTGGGGCTGAGGCCGATCGCGCCAAGTCGGGTGTCGATCTCAGCCCGTTGGAGAGTTCGTTCTTCCAGACCGTTCCCGAAGATCACCCGGATGCCCGCTTCGCCAGCGGCGCGCGTCGCCTCGTGGTTGCGATCAATGCACAACACCGGCTGTCCCTCGTTCTGCAGTACCTTGGCCAAAGTCCTGGCCAACTCGTTGGCGCCGAGAATCACCCAGCCGGCGTTCGACGGGCGCTGCAGGCGAAGCGCACGAGCGAGCGGCCCGCCGGTGATCCCAGCAGAGACCACGGTGAGGGCGATGACCGAAAAGACCAGGGCGCGGAACGCCGGACCCACGGGATGCTCGCTCCCCAGCTTGGCGGCTACGAGCGACGCGATGGCCGCGGCCACGATCCCCCGCGGACCGATCCATGCCATGAAGGCCTTATGGCGGAGTCCGAACTCAGACCCGAGGGTACCCACGAACACGTTGAGCGGGCGCACCACGAACATGAGCACGAGCACGGTCACCACGCCGGGCCAGCCGAGTCCAACGACGTCGTCGGCACGAACGTCGGCGGCAAGCAGCACGAACAGCAAACCGATGAACATCGCAGTCAGTTGCTCCTTGAACTCGAGCAACTCCTCCTGGAACCGCGAGGGCATGTTGCCGACGACCAAGCCTGCCAGCGTCACCGCCGCTACGCCGCTCTCGTGCTGAATCGCATTGGCGACCTGAAAGATGGCGCAGACCATGCCGAGCGTGAACACCTTCTCGAGACCCTCTGGGATCAACTCGCGGAAGCGAAACAGCAGCACCAA
>CADEFY010000460.1 GCA_902826705.1 uncultured bacterium | reverse complement strand
GGGGCGTGAGGTGGGGCGTGGCGCACGGTCCCTCCTTGTTCCACTACAGAATCCACGGTCTCACCCTTGCGCTCGACCGCCCGCTCGCGTCTTTGTCTCCTGTTGAACCGGCCGGCAGCGACGAGGTGAGCGCCGGTCTGCGTGTGCATTTTGCGCGCTGGCGCCAGGGCGATCGAGCGAACGATGCACCGGCCGCTGAGCCCGCGTACCGCAGCCCGTTTCTCGATGCCGCCGGCCGGCCCCGGGTGCTGGCGTGGACGATGGAGGATGGCGCCTTCTCGCGTTTCGTGCGGAGCGACGGCCTCGAGGTCGTGGTCGATCGCCGTGGCCGCGAGCTGTGGATCGATGGCGGCCGGGACAGCGATCCGCGAGCCCTGGGTCTCTCGAGCGTCGACGAGTACCTGCTCGGTCCCATGCTCTCGCTGGTCCTGCGGCGCCGCGGTACTGTCACGCTGCATGCCAGCGTGGTGGACCGAGGGGGATCGGCAGTCGCGTTCGCCGGCCGCGAAGGAGTGGGGAAGTCTTCGCTGGCCGCGGCGTTCATCCTTCGTGGACAGCGGCTGGTCACCGACGATCTTGCCGCCCTGCACGAGGTCGATGGGCGGTTTGCCGTGCAGCCGGGCGCACCCCTTGTCCAGGTGCGGAGGGGAGCCATCGAAGCGTTCGCGCGCGAGCTCGGCGTCGGAGAACGACTGAGCACGGCAACGATGGCCGATGCCCTCGAGATCGATTGTCGCGCGGCCGGGCTGACGGTTGCGTGGCCGCGCCCGCTTGCGGCCGTGTACGTGCTCGATCCGTGCGCACAGGGCGGCGTCGAACTGCTGACAGGAGCAGCCGCAGTGATGGCGCTCGTGTCCGACAGCTGGGCGCGTACGCTGCTCGATCCGGTTGAGCGCGCGCACGAGGTGGATGTCGTGGCCCGACTGGCCGCTCGCGTGCCCGTGAAGCGCATCGCAACGAGGGCGACCACCCTGTCGATGCTCGCGGACAGGATCGAGGCCGACCTGGCATGACGTCGGACCGGCCGGATGCGGTTCAGGTCGAGGCTGCACGCGCGCTGTGGCAGAGCGCGCAGCTTCAGGGGCCTGCGCTCGACGAAGCGGTGGCACGCGCGCTCGATCCGGACTACTGGCGGCGGTTGACGCCCGACCTGTCCGTTGAACAACCGCTGAACGCCGCGCTGCGATCGCTTCAGGCGCCTGACTGTGCGGCCATGGACGAGGTTGCACGCCGCTTTCGCGACGAAGGCTACCTGCTGGCGCCCGCCGTGCTTCCGCCCGCTGTCACCGCGCCGATGCGGGAAGCCGTTGCCGCGCTCGAACGTGCCGACTGGCCGCCGGTGTTCGGGTGGATCTACGACCAACCCTGGCAGGTGTCGCGCACGGAACCGCTCACGTCGCTGCTGGCCGCCGTGCTGGGGCCCGGGTACCGACAGACGCCCTACCTGTGGACGCACGTGGTGCCCGGACGCCGCGGCGCGGCCGGATGGCCACCCCACGCCGACAACCCCGGCGAAGCGCTTCGCATCACGGTATGGATGCCGTTGTCGGATGCGACGGTCGAGACGGGCTGCATGATGCTCATCCCGAAAAACCTGGCGCCGCTGTCCGCGAACCGTCGATGGTACGAGCGGCCAGAGATCCCGACCCGCGACGCGATCGACCTGCTGCGGCACAGCCGCGCGCTGCCCGCGCGGGCCGGGGCGGTGCTGGCGTGGGACACGAGCGTCGTGCACTGGGGATCGGCACGCCTTGAAGATGGGGCGCCGCGCGTGAGCATCGCGATGGAGTTTCTGCCCGCGGCGAGCGACCCGGCCGCGCTCCACGCGTCGCGCGGTGCGGCGCTCGATGCGGTCCCCTCGTTCGAGGATCGCCTGCGGATCGTAGCGCGCAACCTGGTGCTCTACCAGCGGAACGAGCCTCG
>CADEFY010000459.1 GCA_902826705.1 uncultured bacterium | reverse complement strand
CATCGGCCACGTAATGCTCCACCAGCCCGCGCAGCAGGCGCTGGGCGCGCTCGCCAAGGGCGTCGGGGCTGGATGTGCGGGAGGCGGGCACGGGTGTGTCGACTGGGCCGTCTGAAGGGGTGCTCTCGCCATACTATAGGCAAATGACCGACCGTCCCGGCAGCCCATTGGCAGGTTCTATCCCCGCGTCCGTGGCGGCGGCGGGCGCGGCTGCGCGCCCCGAAAACACCCCCGCGGCGCTGGCCTTCGCGTGCCCGATGCTGATCTTCCAGCGCGACGACGAGCTCGTGCGCCAGCTCGCCGCGCGCCTGCATGAGGACTTGCCGCGCCTGGGCTGTGAGGTCGGCTCGCTGCGCATTGCGCCGACCTGGGACGCGGCGCGCGACGATGCCGCACGCGCGCGGCTCACCGCCGCCGGCACGGACCTGGGCATCGTGCTCGGCGGCGACGGCACGCTGCTGGCGGCGGCGCGCATCGCGGCGCCGCTCGACATTCCGCTGCTGTGCATCAATCTGGGTCGGCTCGGTTTTCTCGCCGACATTTCGCCCGACGAGACCTTCCATACGCTGCCCGCCATCCTGGGCGGCGCCTTCCGGGCCGAGGAGCGCCTGCAGCTGCACGTCGAGCTGCACCGCGCCGGCCGCCTGCTGCATACCGCGAGCGCGCTGAACGAGCTGGTCCTGCACAAGTGGGACAGCCTCAAGATGATCGAATTCGAGACCCGCTCCGGCGGGCGGCTGCTGCATCGCCAGCGCGCCGACGGCGTGATCGTGGCCACGCCCACCGGCTCCACGGCCTACGCGCTGTCGTCCGGTGGGCCGATCGTCTATCCCGACCTGCGGGCGCTGCTGGTGGTGCCGATCTGCCAGCACACGCTCGCCATCCGGCCGATGGTGCTGGGCGCCGACCAGCCGCTCGAAATCGAGCTGACCAGCGACAGCTGGTCCAAGGCGCGCGTGGTCTGCGACGGCCAGCAGAGCCTGCCGCTGGAAATCGGCGACCGGGTGCTGATCCGCGCCCGCGAGCGCTCGTTGCGCCTCGTCCACCCGGCGCACTACGACTACTTCGACCTGCTGCGCACCAAGCTGCACTGGGGGCGCTGACGGTGCTGGTGGCGCTGCGCATCGACCACTTCGCCATCGTCGAGACGGCCGAGCTCGAATTCGAGACCGGCCTGACCGCGCTCACCGGCGAGACCGGCGCCGGCAAGTCGCTGGTGGTGGACGCGCTGCTGCTGGCGCTTGGCGAGCGGGCCGGGGCGGACGCCATCCGCGCCGGCGCCGAGCAGGCGCAGGTGACGGCGGTGTTCGACGTCGGCGCCGTGCCGGCGGCGCGCGCCTGGCTGGACGACAACGAGCTCGACGCCGGTGACGAGTGCGTGCTGCGGCGCAGCGTGCGCGCCGACGGCCGCTCGCGCAGCTTCGTCAACGGCCGCCCGGTGGCGGCCGGCGTGCTGCGCGAACTTGGCCAGCGGCTGGTGGACATCCACGGCCAGCACGCCTACCAGGCGCTGCTGCGCCCGGCCGCGCAGCGCGCGCTGCTGGACCGCTTTGCCGATGTCGCGCCGCTGGTGGCCGAGGTGTCCGTCGCGTTCGACGCCTGGCAGGCCGCGGCGCGCGCCATCGAGGACGCCGAGCAGAGCGCCACCGGTCGCGCCGAGCGCCTGCACCTGCTGCGTTTTCAGGCCGACGAGTTCGCCACGCTGGCGCTCGGCGCCGAGGAATGGCCGCAGCTTGATGCGGAACTGCGCCGCGCCGGCCATGCGCAGGCCCTGGCCGAGGGCGGCGCGGCGGCGCTGCACGCGCTCGACGACGACACCGCCGGCGCGTATCGCCTGCTGACGCAGGCGGCCGGGCAGTTGCAACGCCTGGTCGGCTACGACGCGCGCCTTGCCGAGCCACTGGCGCTGCTGGACGGCACGCTCGC
>CADEFY010000458.1 GCA_902826705.1 uncultured bacterium | reverse complement strand
CGGTCTTGAAGCGCGGCCGCGCCTGCAGCGCGGAGTCCGACGGCGCGTCCTCCTTGAACGCCTCCACCTGGTACTCGTCGAGTCCCTTGTCGTAGGGGCGCTGGATGCTGCGGCCGCTCGGCGTGTAATAGCGCGCCACGGTGAGCAGCAGCTTGCCCTCGCTCATGTTGAGCTGGTTCTGCACCAGGCCCTTTCCGAACGAATTGAGCCCCACGACGAGCCCGCGATCCAGATCCTGCACCGCGCCCGCGACGATCTCGCTGGCCGAGGCGCTGCCGTGGTCGATCAGCACCACGAGCGGTCCGTCGGTCCACTTCCCGGCGCGACCGGTGCTGTAGTAGTCGGCGTTGGCGGACGGGATGCGGCCGCGCGTGTACACGAGCTTCTTGTTCTCGGGCACGAGCTGGTCGAGCATGTCCACGGCCTGCGACAGCAACCCGCCGGTGTTGGAGCGCAGGTCGAGCAGCAGGTGCTTCATGCCCTGCGCCTTGAGCTTGACGATGGACGCCTCGAGCTCGTCGCCGGTCGTCTGCGCGAATCGGATCACACGCACATAGCCCACGCCCGGACGGATCATGTAGGCGTAGGGCACGCTCTCGATCGGGATCTTGGCGCGCTGGATCGTGAAGTGGAGCGGCTCCGGCTCATCGGTGCGCTCGATCGTCACCTGCACGGTGCTGCCATCTGGACCGCGCAGCGCCTTGAGCACGTCGTCGTTGGCGAGGTTGGCCTTGAGCGGCTTGCCGTCGATCTCGACGATCTTGTCGCCAGCCGTGATCCCCAGCCGGTACGCCGGCGTGCCCTCGAGCGGAGAGAGCACGACGATCTTGTTGTCGATGATGTCGAACGACACGCCGATGCCCGAGTACTCGCCGTGGAACTGCTCGTCCATCTGCTGGGCGCGCTGCGTGGGCAGGAACTGGGTGTGCGGATCGAGCGTCTTGAGCATGCCGTCGATCGCACCCTTCATGATCTTCTCGTTGTCGGGCGGATCGACGTAGTGGTTCTGGACCAGGTAGAGCACCTGCGAGAAGAGGTCGAGTTGGCTGCGCAGGTCGTCGCGGGCGTTGAGCGCCCGCGCGACGCCGAAGCCGAGCAGCAGCGACAGCGCCATGGCGACGGTGAGCGGCCCGAGGGGTGAGCGACGGTTCTGGTCCATGAGGTAGGGCCCCCGGTTCAGTGCGTGCGGGCCGCGCTCGCGCGCGACCTCAGGTGTTGCAGCCGTTCGACCGCTGCCTCGAGCGTCTCGCGGCGGCGTGCGAAGTGGAACCGCAGCCGCTGGCGACCCGAAGCGGGATCGGAGAAGAAGCTGGATCCGGGCACACCGGCCACGCCGACCTCACTCACGAGGAACCGAGCGAAGGTGACGTCGTCCGAGAACCCGAAGGGTTCGATGTCGGTCATCACATAGTAGGCGCCGCGGGGTGCGAACACGCCGAAGCCCGCCTGTGCCAGCGCCGGCACCAGGAAGGCCCGGCGCTCGCGATAGTCATCGGCCAGCTTGGCGTAGTACTCCGGCGGCATCTGCAGGGCCACCGCCGCTGCCTCCTGGAGCGGGGCAGGCGCCCCCACCGTGAGGAAGTCGTGCACTTTGCGGATCGCATTCGTGATCGACGGCGGCGCCAGGCACCAACCGATGCGCCAGCCCGTCAGGCTCCACGTCTTGCTGAGGCCCGAGATCGTCACGGTGCGATCGCGCATGCCCTCGAGCCCGGCCATCGACACATGCTCGGCGCCGTCGTAGAGGATGTGCTCGTAGATCTCGTCGGTGATGCAGACGATGTCGTGCTGCCGGCACAGTGCCGCGATCTGTTCGAGTTAGGCGCGCGAGAACACCATGCCGGTGGGATTGTTGGGCGTGTTCACCACGATCGCGCGCGTGCGCGCGTTGAATGCCACCGTGAGCTCGGCGGGATCGAACGACCAG
>CADEFY010000457.1 GCA_902826705.1 uncultured bacterium | reverse complement strand
CCGCCGGCCTCCGAAGATCAGTGCGGCGACGAGCGCACCGGCGAGTGCCGCATCGGTGGCTCCGATGATCTGTGCCTGGCGCATGAGCTGTTCGAACAGGTAGCCCCAGCCCTCCCCTCCCGCGACCTTGGCCTCGAGGGTGTTGGGCCAGAAGGTGCCGAACGTGAGCCGCGCGAACAGCAGCCAGCCGCCGTAGATCACGATCGGCGGCACCGCGCCGAAGACGAGCCGGCGCAACCCGGCGCGCGAATCGGTGTCGATGATCAGGAAGATGCCCCACAGCACCAGCAGGAACACCGCCTCCGGACGAGTGAGCGCCGCGAGCGCCCACAGCGCACCCGTGCGCACGGGACGTGCCCCCCACTGCTTGCCCTCGGTGAACGCCACGAAGCCCGCGAGGACCAGCGCCACGGCGAGCGGCGTCTCCATGCCCGAGACGGACCAGCGCATCATCCAGGCGTGGCAGGACCAGGCGACGACGCCGAAGGCACGCAGCTCGGGCATGCGCATGTCGCGACGCAGCAGTTGCAGGAACAGCACGATCGACCACAGCGTCGCGACCGCGCCAAGCACCTTGGCCACGCGCAGCCCATCGAGTCCGAGAGCGATCCCGTCGGCGATGAGCGCCACCCACAGCGGGCTCGTGCTGCCGTAGACGTTCTCGCCCGGGTTGAACACGAAGCCCTTGCCGGCCGCGAGGTTCTTGGCGTACTGCAGATGGATGAACGTGTCGTCCGTGATGTAGCCGCGCAACGGCCACATGAGTCCCAGGGCCAGCAGCAGGCCGAGGGCGAGCCCGATCCTCTCGATGCGCGTGAGCGGGCCGTTCTCGGTCAGGATCACTTCGGCTCCTTGGGCGTGGAGGACACGGTGTCCAGCAGACTCGCGAGTCGCCCTGCGAGCGCTGCGCGAGCGTGCTCGGCGAGCCACTCGGGGCGCTGGTCGGGCGCCCGGCCGTGCTCGCGCCAATGCATGTACCGTCTTTCCAGCGCGCGCGCCAGTCCGGCCACGTCTCCCGGGGGCACGACCTCGCCGCCCGCGCGCCTCACCCATGCGGCCGCCTCGTCCTCCTCGGGAAGCAGCGCGAGGATGGGCCGCCCCGAGTCCAGGTACTCGTAGAGCTTGCCGGGCACCATCGTGCGATAGCCCGCGCCACGTGGCTTCCAGAGCAGCAGCGCCTCGGCCGAGCGCTGCGCGCGGCGCGACTCCGCATGCGACACGCTGCCGCAGAAGCGCACGATGCCGGTCAGACCCAGCGCGATCGCACGATCCTCGTGGTCGGCGTCGTACGGACCCACGAGGTCGACTCGCAGCCTCCGCCGCGTCTCCGGCAGGCGGATGCCCAGCTCGTGCAGCGCATCGAGCAGCGTCGCGGCGTCCTCCATCATGGAGAGCGTGCCGGTGAAGACCAGACGCAGGTGCTCGGGGTCCGGTTCGGATGCGCTCTCGCCTGCGGGCTCGAACCCATTGGGCAGATGTTCGAGTCCGCGCGTGCGCGCGCCGCTCGCGCGCAGCGCTTCGACGTGAGTTCGCGAGGCGGCCAGCACCAGATCGGCGGATTCGATGACGTGCCGCTCCATCGCCGCCTGACGGGCGCGATGCCAGGGCGTGGGTGGCGACTTGAAGTGCAACCCCACCCAGGGGTCGCGGAAGTCCGCGACCCACGGCAGCGCGCGGACTGCGGGCGCAGCGAGGTGCGCGCTGTCCGGTGGCGATGTGGTGAGGAGCACGTCGATCCCGCCGCGTGCGATCCTCTCGGTCACCGCGCGCCGCGCGCGCGCCGCCGCGCCGGCATCCGCGTCGGGCAGCAGCCACCAGTCCGCCATGCGCCGCAAGGGCGCGAACCGCCCGCCCGAACGCGCGCTGCCGGCGCCGCGCGCCCGCGCCCACGCGGATGCGGCGCTGCCACCGCTGACCCGGATCACCTC
>CADEFY010000456.1 GCA_902826705.1 uncultured bacterium | reverse complement strand
GCGTTCGACTAGGGCCAGCGGCACGCCATCGAGCTGGCCGCCGCCGAGCGCGTGTCCGCGGCGCTCGGTGCCCGGGAGCATCGTGTCGTGCGCGTGGACCTGCGCGCGATCGGCGGCTCGGCGCTGACCGCGGCGATCGACGTGCCCAAGGGCCGCGCGACCGAGGCGATGGCGGCGGCGATCCCCGTGACCTACGTGCCGGCACGCAACACGGTGTTCCTGGCGATCGCGCTGGGCTACGCGGAGGTGCTGGGCGCGAGCGACCTCGTGGCGGGCATGAACGCGATCGACTACTCGGGCTACCCCGACTGCCGCCCCGAGTTCGTGCGCGCGTTCGAGGCGCTGGCCGACCTGGCCACGCGCGCCGGGGTCGAGGGTGCGCGCACGCGCGTGCACACCCCGCTCATGACGCTCGACAAGGCGGCGATCATCCGGCTCGGCCACTCGCTCGGCGTGGACTACGCACTGACGCACTCGTGCTACGATCCCACGCCCGCGGGGCGTGCCTGTGGCGCGTGCGACGCGTGCCGGCTGCGCGCGCGCGGCTTCCGCGACGCCGGGCTGCCCGATCCCACGGCCTACGCCCATCCACCCGAGGTCTGAACGCATGCGAGTCGAGTTGACGCGCGAGTTCCGCTTCGAATCGGCGCACCGGCTGCCGCATGTGCCGCCGGAGCACAAGTGCGCACGCATGCACGGCCACTCCTACCGGGTCGAAGTGACGCTCGAGGGCGAGGTCGACGCGGCCATGGGCTGGCTCGTGGATTTCGGCGACGTGCGCGAACGCGTCGACCCGATCCTCCGCTCCGAGCTCGACCATCGGGTGCTCAACGACATCCCCGGGCTCGAGAATCCCACCGCCGAGCACCTCGCCGCATGGATCTGGCAGCGCCTGTCGCCCGTGGTGCCGCACCTGTCCGCGATCACCGTGCACGAGACCACGTCGTCGCGCGTGACCTTCCGCGGCCGCTGACGCGCGGATCCGCTGGAACCTGACACATCCCGCGGAATAGCCACGGCATCCTGAGCGTGGACTGGGTGTGACAGGAGAGGTGCTCCCCACCCGCGCCCCGCACGTGCAGACGATGGCGCGGACTTCCCGCTCAAGGCGGCCGGCCAGACGCCGAAACTGTCTGGACCACCCCCGCCCGAGGAGCCAGGCATGACGACCCGCATCTTCATCACTGGAGCCACCGGCTACATCGGCAGTGCCGTCATCGCGCGACTGGCGCGCGAGGCGCGCTACGAGCTCTTCGGCCTCACGCGCAGCGAGGACTCCGCCGCGCAGCTCGAGGGCCTCGGCGTGACGCCGGTGCTCGGCGACCTGATGCAGAGCGAGCCCTGGCGCGGCGTGCTGCAGAACTGCGACGCGGTGATCCATCTGGCGTTCGACGCCCGGAACGGCGCAGCCGAACGCGACACCGAGGCGCTCGAGGCGTTCCGCCACGCCGCGCTCGACGGCCGCGTGCGTAAGGTGCTCTACACGAGCGGCATCTGGGTGATGGGACAGAGCGACGGCCAGCCGCTCGATGAGTCCGCGCCCCTGGCGCCGCTCGAGCTGGTGTCGTGGCGCGCGGCGCACGAGGAGATCGCGCTCGACCTCGACACGCATGAGGTCGAGACGGTGATCCTGCGTCCGGGCATGGTGTACGGCGGTCATCGCGGCGTGCTCGCGTCGTGGTGGAACGAGGCGCGCGAGAAGCGCACGATCCACTACCCGGGTGGCGACCAGCACTGGGCCATGGTGCATCGCGATGACGTGGCCGAGGCCTACGCGCTCGCCCTCGAGCATGCGCAGGGTGGCGAGCGCTACGTGATCGCCGACGATGCGCACCCCACGGTGCGCGAACTGGCGAAGGCGGCTGCCGCGGCGAGCGGCGCCAAGGCGATCGCGCGCCCGGCCGACGCGGTGGTGCAGAAGCTGGGCCTCTACGG
>CADEFY010000455.1 GCA_902826705.1 uncultured bacterium | reverse complement strand
CAGGTCTCGTTCACGCTGATCGGCTCGGTCGACAGCCCCCTGCGCCAAAAAGCGGTTTCCGAGGCGGGCTACGAGCTCCTGCGGCGCGAGCTCGAGCTGCCGCGCGGCTACGCCATCGGCGAGGAGGACCTGGTCAGCCGTCGCTCCGAGGAGGAGTTGAAGGAGATCAACCAGGCGCTGCTCTTCTCGATCGTGCTCGTCTTCATGCTGATGGCGATCCTGTTCGAGTCGCTGCTCCTGCCGCTCTCGGTGCTCTTCACGATCCCCTTCGCGATCGCCGGCGCGATCTGGACCCTGTTCGTCACCGGGGTCGAGCTCGACACGATCGGCTGGATCGGGATGATCATCCTGGTGGGCGTGGTGGTGAACAACGGCATCGTACTCGTCGACCGCATCCACTCCCTGCGCGGCCAGTCTCCGGACCGTGCGAGCGCCGTGCTCGAAGGCTGCGCCACGCGGGTCCGGCCGATCCTGATGACCGCCCTGACGACCGTCATCGGCCTCGTCCCGATGGCCATCTCCGAGCCGACCGGCGAGGGCTTCGACTACCGCGCGCTCGCGACCTGCGTGGCCGGCGGCCTCGCGATCTCGACCTTCTTCACGCTCTGGGTCGTCCCGGTGGCCTACACCCTGTTCGACGACCTGGGACGCGCGCTGCACGCCTACTTCGCCTGGACGATCGGCTTCCTCTTCCGTCGCCGCGCCCGACAGCCTGCCGCCAACTGACGGGTCTCAGGGCAGCGGCGTCGCGCGCCGCGTGCGTCCGACGAAGAAGAGGCCGTCGTACTCGCGGATCGGAACGCAGGCGGGAACGTTCCCGGCCAGCTGCCAGAGCTCGCCGACGTTGGCCGGCACGTCGAACCCGCCAGCCCAGCGCAGCCCGTGCGGTGCCTCGAGCCAGGCCCGCACCACGTCGTTCGCCACCGCCGGCCGCAGGTCGAGGAAGGCGTCCCCCACCCCCGCCTCGGCGAAGGCCCACTCGAGCGTGCCCTGCGGCGGCGGGCCGACCTCGCGCGCGCCGAACTGCCAACCGCCGTCCTCCGCTCGCTCGAGCGCGTGGAACGAGCCCTCGCCGAAGCACGCCCCGAGCGCGTAGTAGGCGCTGCCCAGGTCGCGGGCCAGGTACTCGCCGGCCGCGAACTGCTCGGGCGGCTGGTAGCTCGGCGAGCCACGCTGCACGTGAGCGTCGTGCGCCATGAAGACCACCTTGGCCGTAGGCTCGTCCGCCAGGATCGCCAGCACGTTGTCCGCCAGGAACCGATCGCGCGCGTCCGGACGCGCGGGCTCGCCCCCGGCACCGCCGAAGGTCCGTACGAACTGCGCCACCGTGCAGAGGTCCTTCAAGACCCGCTGGTACTCCGCGACGGAGGAGCGCGCGACGTAGCGCCCGCGCATGAGCGCGAAGTCGGCGATGCGCAGGTCGACCTCGGCGGCGTAACCGGACAGCGCCTCTGCCGCTCCCGCGAAGGCTTCCCCGGCCGCCGTACCGAGCCGGCCGTAGAAAGCCGCCTCGCCCTCGAAGCGTTCGGGGTCGACACGTCCGAGATAGCTCGCGATCCGGGCCGCGAGCCGATCGATGCCCTGCATGTCCACGCCGACGAAGCGCACGCGCTCGGCGGGCTCGACCGTTTGGTTGTACTCGCGCAACCAGCGCAACGTGTCCGCCAGCTCCTCGACGCGCCAGATGCGCATCCCGAGCCCCGAGAGCGCCTCTTCGAGCGTGCTCTCGCCACCGCGCACGTAGTCGTCGACGGCGCGCGAGCCCGCGTGGTGCGACTCGAACGCCAGCACCCGGAAGCCGTGCTCGCGCACCAGGTGCCGCAGGACCCTGTGGCGCAGCGTGAAGAACTCGGAAGTGCCGTGCGTGGCCTCGCCCAGACCGACCACGCGCACGCCCGCCAGCGCCGCGGCCAGCGCCCGCAAGTCGTCGCCGCCC
>CADEFY010000454.1 GCA_902826705.1 uncultured bacterium | reverse complement strand
TGATTGGCGCCCGTCAGCACAGCAATGACCGTGAGCGCGGCAGAGGGGTTGCCGCGGAACAACAGCGCGACACCGACACCGCCGTAGACATGCGCGCCGGCGACCAGGTCGTCGATGCCGTCACCATCGGTGTCCCCGACACCGGTGGCGGCGATGCCGAGATTGCCGCTGCCCGAGCCCACCGAATAGGCCGAGGCGGCGGTGCCCGAGAGGCCGCTCGTGCCGCCGAGGAAGAGATGGATCCGGCCCCCGTTCGCCGAGCCGTCGTTGTAGCCGACCTCGCCGACCACGACGTCATTCAGCCCGTCGTTGTTGAAGTCGCCCGCGCCGCCCACGGACCAGCCCAGGCGATTGTTGAATGCGCTGCCGAACCAGGTGGCCGCCGGTGCGACGGGGTTGGGCGCATCTGCCGCGCCGTAGTAGAGGAACGCCGCGCCCTCGAACGACTGTCCGTTGCTCCAGTAGGGCGCACCGACGATCACGTCGCCGAAGCCATCGCCATTGACGTCGCCCGCCGACGTGATCGACGAGCCGAGATCCGCCGACGTGTTGTTGGACTGCGGGAAGTAGTTGCTCGGCACCACACCGAGGCTGGAGCCGTTGAAGACCGCGAACTGGCCTTCGCCCGACTCGGGGCCGGAGAAGCCCGGGCTCCCCACGGCGATGTCGGCGTAGCCATCGCCGTCGACGTCGCCTGCCGTGCGCACCGCGCTGCCGAAGCGTGCACCGGCGACGGCGCCCCATTCGCTCCAGTGCACCGTGCTCGACAACCCTCCCGCGCCGCCGAGGTACACATAGGCCGCACCCGCGTCCACGGTGGAGCCGGGGGAGTAGTCGCGCGAGGGTGCCCCGACGATGACGTCGGCGTAGCCGTCGCCGTTCACGTCGCCCGCGGGTCCCACCGCCGCGCCGAACGCCATGCCGTTCTGATCGCCCGTCAGTGCGAGCGAATAGAAGAAGTTCAGTCCCCCCGCGCCGCCCATGAACAAGCGCGCCTCGCCGGTGGACGAAGCGCCAGGCGCGCCCGCGATCACGTCGTCGTAGCCATCGCCGTTCACGTCGCCCGCGCCGTGTACGTCGTTGCCGAATCGCACGCCGGCCGCGCCGCCGCAGATGTACAGGGAGTTGCTGCTGCTCAGCCCCGTGCTGCTGCCATAGAACACGATCATCGCGCCGTTGTTGGTCCCGGCGCATTCGTTGAAACCGCTCGCCTCGACGTGGCTCAGCAGCACGTCGTCGTAGCCGTCCCCATTGACGTCGCCCGCCGGGGCGACCTGGATGCGATAGAGGGACTGCGTGAGCCCTGCCCACGCGTAGTTGAAGTACGAGCTGGTATCGATGCCGGCGGCGGAGCCGCGATAGACCCGCATGGTGGATCCCCATGCCACCGCGACATCGTCGCGACCATCGTTGTCGATGTCGCCCACGGCCGCCACATCCACGCCGAACTGCGCCCGCAGGAAGCGATAGGCCAGCTGCGACGAAGCGAACGGATCGCCCGACGCGCGACCCAGGTACAGGTCCCAACCTGCCTGACCCACGGTCGACCCATCGGCGCCGACAAGCAGGTCACTGTAGCCATCGCCGTTCACGTCGCCGGCGGTCGAGACCGAGAGCCCGGTCTTGAAGTTGGCCCGGTTCGACTCGAGCGAGTATGAGGGCGAAACGGGAAGCGCCGCATGGGTACGGGCGGCAGCCATGAGCGCGAGCAGCAGTGCCGAGGCGAGCGAGCGTGCAAGTGTGCGGGGCATGAGGTCGTCCGGGCGGAGGTGGGGGGGGGGTCGGCCCCCGGACCGGCCGGGGGCACCACAGCTTCGGACGACGCGATCGCGGATCCATCACGCGCGATGCGCGCGCGATCAGTCGAGCCGGACGAGTCTGGTCTCGCGCGTGCCCTCGGGACTCACGAGCCGCACGAAGTAGATGCCCGCGCGCA
>CADEFY010000453.1 GCA_902826705.1 uncultured bacterium | reverse complement strand
TGGCGCTGCTGCCCATGGCGGCGGCGCTCGCGGCGGGCATCGGCCTGCTGCCTGCGGGTGTGCTGCTGCTGGCAGCCGCGGCCGGCGTGCTCGGCTGGCTCGAGGTCACGCGCCTCGCCGCAGCCGTAGCACAGCGGCTGGCGGCGCGCCGCAGCGGCCCCGAGCACGCGCAGCCCATGGCAGCCCGGGTGCTCGTCGCGGCGCCCGCTGCGCGCGGCCGCGAGTCGCGCGCCGCCGCGCGCAGGCGCAGCGCCGCGGCCGCCGCGGCGCTGGCGGCGCTCGACGCGCTCGTCACCTCGCGGCGCGGGCCATCGCGCGCAAGGGCAGGGCTCGCATTGCTGCTGGCGGCGCTCGCGCTCCTCGCCTGGGCGAGCGGGGCGCCGCCGGTGCTGCGCCGCGCGCAGTCGTTCGCCGCGTTCCTCCCGGCGTGTGCCGCGCTCGGCGCGTGGGCGATCACGCGCGCCGGCGACCTGCCGGCCTCGCTCCATCGTCCGCTGCCGATCGCACCGCGCGATGCGTGGTGGGCGCGCGCACGTGTGATGACCGCCGCGATCCTCGTGCTGGCGCTGCTGGTCACGGGGCTCGCGGCGCTGCAGCACCAGGGCGGGCTCGGCGGACTCGCGCTCGTCTGGCCGCTGCCCGGACTGGCGGTCGCGCTGTTGGGGCTGCACCAGGGACTCACGCTGCCGTCGCACGCGTCCACCGCAGAGGCGCTCTACCTGGGAGGGCTCGGCGTGATGCTGGCCGCGAGCTGGATGATCCCGCTGCTGGGATGGATCGTGCTCGCCGCAGCGCTCGCGCACTCGTTGCGCCGCCTGCCGCGCGGTCAGCATCCGGAGGCGGTCTGATGCTCGCGCTGCACGCGGTCACGCGTCGCTATGGCGAGCGCGTGGCACTCGACGCCGTGTCGTTCGAGGTGCGGGCGGGCGAGATCGTGGGCCTGCTCGGCGCCAACGGCGCCGGCAAGAGCACGCTGCTGCGCACGGCGGCGGGGCTCCAGCCGCCCGATGCCGGCCGCGTCGAGGTGGCGGGGCACGACGTGTGGGCCGCGCCGCTCGCCGCGCGTGCGGCGCTCGGCTACGCCGCCGAGGAACCGCGGTTCCACGAGGAGCTCTCGGCCGCCGAACACCTGGCGTTCGTCGCCGCCGTTCGCGGGCTGGAGCCGGATGCGGCGCGCACGCGCGCCCACGCGCTCGCGGCGCGGCTCGACCTGCGCGAGCGGCTCGACGAGCCCGTTCGGGGGTATTCTCATGGGATGCGCAAGAAGACCTCGTTCCTCGCGGCGGTCCTGCATGCCCCCGCCGTGCTGCTCTGCGACGAGGCGCTCGAGGGGTTCGATGCGCCCTCGGCGCTCGCCGCCAAGGAGGAGCTGCGTGCGCTCGCCGCGCGCGGCAGCGCCGTGCTGTTCTCGAGCCACGTCACCGAGACCGTGGAGCGGTTGTGTGATCGCGTGATCGTGCTGCGCCAGGGCCGCGTGGCGCGGCAGCTCACGCGCGAGGAGTGGGGTGCGCCGCAGGCCGCGCTCTCACCGCTCGAACGCCTGTTCCACGACCTCGCCCGCACGGAGGGCGCATGACGGGCCCTCGCATGCGCTGCACCTGGTTCGCGCTGACCCTGCTGGCCGCGCCGGTGCAGGCCTACACGCCGCCCACGCGCGTGCAGACGCTGCTGCTCGGCGCGGACACGCGAGGCCAGGCCATGTCGGCGCTGCGCCAGTACGCGGACTCGATCGCGGGCTCCGCACCGGCCGAGGCGGGCGAAGCCTGGCGCGCGATCGGCGAGCTGCACTGGCGGGGCGCCGGGGATGCCGCGTGGCGGGCTGACAGCGCGCTCGCCGCGTTCGATCGCGCGAGCACGCTGCGGGGTGCTTCCGAAGAGCCCCTGGCGCTCCCCGGCGTTTGGATCTCGCGCACACGGCCCGACCCGCCCCCACGCGCCGGCGCC
>CADEFY010000452.1 GCA_902826705.1 uncultured bacterium | reverse complement strand
CGGGCACCCGCCAAGACGCGCCGCTGAACCGAGAGGATTGTCGGCGGTCGCGCGCGTGTGACAGACTGCGCGGCTGCTTCCCGTACGCGCTCCATCGCTGGAGATTCCCGATGCGCCTTCGGCCGATCCTGATCGCGGCGGCACTCCTCGCCGCATGCACTTCGACCGCCACCGCTGCGGATCCGCGCGTCGTGTTCTACGGCATGCGCCAGGATCCGTCCGACGCGGATGCGCGCGACTATGGCCGCCCGGGCTGGGGCGGCGGCATCGCCCTGAAGGGCATGCTGCCCCGGACCGAGGGCCTGATCGCCGCGGTGGGCGGGCTCGAGGCGGTGAACCTGCTCTCGAGCAAGAAGCGGTTCTTCGATGATCTCACCGGACTGCGCGTGGAGCAGAACACCAGTCAGACCTACGGCCGGGTGTACCTGGGCGGCGAGATGGGGCCGCACGGCAACGGGTTCCTGCAGCCCTACGCTGGCGCCGACGTGGCGGTGGTGTTCTACAACATCAGCACCACGGTGAGCATCCCCGACGACTTCGATCGCGAGAACAGCATCAACCAGCGACTGCGCGATGAGACCGAGGCCGCCTTCGGTTGGTCCGCCTCGGCCGGGCTCGTGCTCGACTTCGGGCGCTGGGGCGTGGACGCCGGCGTGCGCTACCTGGAGCAGTACGGCGTACCGCAGCAGTTGGGCGACGGCGCCGTGACCGTGCAGCCCTCGTACCTCCAGTACCGCCTGGGTGTCGCGCTCGACATCCCGGTCGACTGACGCGCGCGCATGCCCGACTTCGCGGTGCAGGATCTCATCTCGCGCACGCTCGCCGGTGAGCGTGTGCCGTTGGCGCGTGCGCTGAGCTGGGTGGAGAACGAGCATCCGCAGGCGGGAGCGCTGCTCGATGCGTGCTTCGAGCGCAGCGGCCGTGCGTTCCGCATCGGCATCACGGGCCCGCCCGGGGCGGGCAAGAGCACGTTGGTCACGCAGCTCGCCAAGGCGTACCGCTCGCGTGGCGAGACGGTGGCGGTGGTGGCGGTGGACCCGACGAGCCCGTTCTCTGGCGGCGCACTGCTCGGCGACCGCGTGCGCATGGTGGAACTGGCGGGCGATCCGGGAGTGTTCATCCGCTCGATGGCGACGCGCGGCAGCATGGGCGGGCTCGCGGTGCACACCGCGCAGGTCTGCGACGTGCTCGATGCCGCCGGCTTCCAGCGCATCCTGATCGAGACCGTGGGCGTGGGGCAGAGCGAACTCGAGGTGGCGCAGACCGCGGACTCGACCGTGGTCGTGCTGGTGCCCGAGTCCGGCGACGGCGTGCAGGCGATGAAGGCCGGGCTCATGGAGATCGCCGATGTGTTCGCGATCAACAAGGCCGACCGCGACGGTGCCGATCGCGCTGCTTTCGCCGTGAGATCCGCTCTCGAGCTGCGCGCGCCCACGAGCGAGTGGGTCGTGCCGGTCGAGCTGGCCGTGGCCTCGCGCGGTCAGGGCGTGGACACACTGGTCGAGCGGTTCGAGGAGCATCTGCGATTCCTCAGCGCAGGCGGCGGACTCGAGCGCCGGCGCCGCCAGCGCCTGGCACAACGGCTCGAGGACATGGTGCTCGATGCCATGTGGGCCGCCTTCGAGGACCGCGTGAGCGATGCCGAGCGACAAGCCATGCTCGATGCCGTGGTGCGCCGCGAGGCGACTCCGCGGCAGGCCGCCGAGCGGCTCATGCACCTCGCCGCCGAACGCGACGACGCCGCGCTGCTCGACTGACGCGAGCGGCTCAGGCCGCCGCGGTGGCCTCGGCCCACGCGAGCGACTGGCGATACGCGTCGTCGAGTTCGCGCTCGTCCACGGGGCACGCGGCGCGCGAGGACCCGACCGCCGCCCAGTCGCCGCGCCGGTACGCGCTGACGAGCCGCAGCGCCGGCACGAGCGGCCCCGAGCGTTCCCAGAGCCGCGCGTGC
>CADEFY010000451.1 GCA_902826705.1 uncultured bacterium | reverse complement strand
GGAGGCGGCGGCTCGGGCATGCGCGCCTTCCCGTCGGTGAAAAGCACCAGGCGCGCCGTTCCCGGCGATGTCTCCTCGCCCCGCTGGTTGACCACGCCGAGCTCGACGTCGATCCATTCGAGGCCGCCCGCGCGCTCCTTGCCCACGACTCGCGCGCGCGTGCGCAGCCGGTCGCCCAGCAGGTTGAGCGCGCGGAACTGGATCGCGAACTCCGCGACGTCTCCCCGACCCGCGAGCCAGTCCGAGAGCGCGCAGTGCAGGTACGCGATGCGCAGGTTGCCCATGCCGAACACGTCGGGCTGTCCAGCGGCGCGCGCCGCCTCGCGATCCATGTGCACGTCGATGAACTCGTCGTTGACCGCGGCGTAGCGATTCCAGTGCGCGAAGCCCGTGGTGCGCTCGAAGACCGGAAGCTCCGAGCCGATCTCGAGCGCGTCGAACGAAGGCCCGCTCAACGATCACCCCGCCCGGCTGCGCGGTCGTGCGCGTCTCGGCCGGCGGTGATCGCGTCCATCGACGCGCCGCGATGGCCCCAGAGGTCGCCGCGTCCCGTGAACTCGGTCACGGTCCAGCTGGCGTCGTCCACCAGGATCCCGTTCCAGCCGTACTCGAGCTCGAAGCCCGACGGCGTGCGCACGTAGAACGAGAGCATGCGGTCGTTGACGTGCTGGCCGAGATTCATCGTGATCGGCACGCCCATCGCCTGTGCGCGCTCGTAGGCTCGCCCCAGATCCTCGAGCGCCTGCACCTCGATCATGAAGTGGTGGATGCCGGGCGTCGGGAACGCGTCCGCGATCGCCAGGCTGTGGTGCCGCGCGCTCGCGCGCAGGAACAGCGCCTGCTTGTCGCCGCCCATCGACGTGCGATCGGTCAGTCGGAAACCGAGCCGCTCGCTGAAGAACGCGAAGGCCTCGCCAGCGGAGGGCACGCTCAGCAGCACGTGTCCCATGCCGATGCACGCCGTCTTGAAGCCGGACACACCCGCGGGTGACACGAACGGCGTGTAGCTCTCGAGCGCCGCGCCCCAGAACAGCTCGTGCGTCTGGCCCGCGGGATCGCGGAAGCGCGCCAGCGCGCTCACGCCGCGCAGCGCCGGATCGGGCCGCTCGATCTTCGCGCCCGCAGCGTCGAGGCGCGCGAGCGCCTGCTCGAAGCTCGCCGGATCGGCACACTCCCAGCCCGCGTACGCGAGGCCCTCCGGCCGGCCCTCGTGCAGTGAGATCCGCCAGGCGCGCTCGTCCATGCGAAGCCGCAGCGCGTCGCCAGGCCCTGCATCGACGGGCATCAGCCCGAGCAATTCGGCCGCGAACTTCCGCCATGCGCCCACGTCGGCGACGTTCAGTCCCAGGTACCCCAAGCCGCGCATCGCCATCGCCTCGGCTCCTCCTCAGAAATTCGGGTTGGTGACGGGCAGCCCCTGGATCGCCTGCGCCCAGATCTCGCTCGAGAGATCGAAGTCCGCGCCCAGGTGGGTCGCACCCGCGCCGACGTCGCGATAGGCGCGCGCCAGCGCATCGCTGCGGAAGATGCCGTGCGCGCCGCCGCGGTAGAACAGGCTGCCGACCGCTTCGTACGCGAGCACCGCGGCGTAGGACGCGTCGCGCCGGAAACGGCCGCGCAGGGCGACATCGGGCGCGACGCCGCGCTCGGCCAGCTCTGCCATCTCGCGCAGCGAGCGCTCGATCAGCAGACGGGCGGCGTCGATCTTCGCCGAGGCGGTCGCGAGCCGCACCTGCACGGCCGTATTTTCGCCGAGCTTCTGCCCGAACAGGTTCGTGCGGGTCCTCATCCGCTCGAGCGTGTGCTCCAGGCCGCCCTGAGCGATCCCGACCAGGGCCGGCGCGACCGTGAACGGAAACCAGGTGAAGAACGGGATCCGGTAGAAGGTCGAGGCGTGGACTCCCGCGCCCTGCAGCTCGCCTGCCGCGCCGTGCCGGCCCGCAGCCCACCG
>CADEFY010000450.1 GCA_902826705.1 uncultured bacterium | reverse complement strand
GATAGCCGCCCGTCACCGAGATCTGCACGGGCAGTTCGGTGTGGTACTCCTTCGGGTTCGTGCCGTTGGGCTTGAACATCACGAAGCTCACGCCCGACTGCTGACCCGCCAGCGTGATCTTGCGGAGCAGCGCGGCCGTCTGCTTGTCGGTGGGCAGCAGTTCCGAAGCCAGCTCCCAGCGCTGCGTGAGCTGCTCGTACTCCGCCTCGAAGCGCGGAAGGTCCGCCACCGACGCGCGAGCGCGCGCCAGCTCGGTGGACTTCTTCTCGTACTCGCCCTTGAGCACGGCGATGCGCTCGTTGGAGTTCTGGAAGCCGAAGGGCACCAGATGCGTTCCGAAGAACACGCCGACCGCGCCGCCTGCGAACAGGATCGCCAGAAGGATCTTCTGGGTGGCGGGACTGCGAAGGTCCATCTTGGACATCGTCTCCACCCTCCTCTAGTTGGCCTGTTCGTCCGGCGTGACCGCGCAATTCACGCGGAACCGGACGACGTTCTTGTCGGTGACCTGACCGCGCTCGGCCACATCGAGCTCGACGTTCGCGAACATCGGCGAACGCTCGAGGCGCGACATGAAGTCCGACACGACCAGATTCGAATAAGTGACCCCCTCCAGCGTGAGAGACCCCCCGCCATCCTGGCTGGTGCTCGTCATCCAGAGGTGGTCCGGGACGCAGCGGGCGAGTTCATCCATGAGGCGCACGCTCTGCGTCCTGTCCTTCTCCAGCTTGTTGATCACACCCATGCGCAGATCCAGCTCCGCCCGCTTCTGGGCGAGCTGGTTGACGCGCGCGATCTGCGGCGCCAGCGCACGGGACTCCTCGTCGACCTGGGCGATCGACGCCTCCAGACTCGCGGCGCGTGAGCGCTGCGACATCACCGTGCCGGCGATGATCAGCGCCGCAGCGCCCATCACCACACCCGGCACCACCATGTCGCCGACCTTGAGGTCGAACGACACCGACTGCCGCTGGGCCTTCTCCTCGCGCGGCAGGAGATTGACGCGGATCATCGCTTGTCCCCCTGTCGGCGGAGCGCCAGGCCGATGCCGACCGTGAGAAGGGGCGCGACCTTCATCACGTCCTGACCCGCGAACAGCGCAGGGTCGTACTGGATCCGATTGAGCGGGTTGACCAGCTCGGTCGGCGCCTGGAAGCGGCGCTGCAGGAACTCGAGCACGCCCGGGGTCATGGAGCTGCCACCGCACAGCAGGATGCGGCTGATGTTGCCCGCCTCGCCGGCCGTGCGCAGATATGCCTGCGCGCGCTCGAGGGCCGTCGCGATGCCCTCACACGCCTGCTCGATCACCGGAGACACCTCGAGGCCAGAACCGGACTCACCCCGCACCGCTGCGGCAGCCTCCGCCTGACTGAGGTTGAACTTGCGCTGGGCGGCCTCGGTGAACGTGTTGCCGCCGACCTGCAGGTCCTTGGTGAAGTAGGGCACGCCGGCCTGCACGATGTTGATGTTGGTCATCTCGGACCCGATGTTCAGGATCGCGACGACCTCCTCCGGCGCGAAGTCGTAGTTGGCCTCGATGGCGTTCTGAGCAGCGAACGAGTCCACGTCCACGACGTTCGGCGCCAGGCCGGCTTCGCGGATGAGGTCGCTGAAGGACATCACCATGTCCTTCTTGGCCGCGACGAGCAGCACCTGCATCTGCTTGTCGTCGTTCGGCGCGTCGCCGAGGATGTTGAAGTCGAGCGAGACGTCGTTGATGTCGTAGGGCACGTGCTGCTCGGCCTCCCAGTAGATCGCCTGCTTGGCGTCATCCGGGGAGAGCTTGTTCATCGTGATCTTCTTCACGATGACCGCGCGGCCACTGACGGCTGCGACGACGTTCTTCGCCTTGATGCCGCGCGACTCCATCAGATTGGAGATCGCGTCGGTCACCAGCTGGCGATCCATGATCTCGCCATCCACGATCGCCTCGGCGAGTGGCTGCGAGATCCC
>CADEFY010000449.1 GCA_902826705.1 uncultured bacterium | reverse complement strand
CAGCGCGGCATGGCGGTCGCGCTGCACGACCTGGTTGGCCACGGGCTCGGGCGAGAGGCCCAGCGAGGCGAGCGCCGCCACTTCCACCTCGGGGGCGAGATGCGCCAGCGTGCCGACGGCACCGGAGAACTTGCCCACCGCACAACTCTCGAGCGCGCTCTGCAGCCGGTCGAGGGCACGCCCCAGTTCCTCGGACCACACGAGGCACTTGAGACCGAAGGTGATCGGCTCCGCGTGCACGCCGTGCGTGCGCCCCACCATGGGCGTGCGCCGATGCGTCTGCGCCAGACTCCACGCCGCCCGCCGTACGCGCTGCAGCTCCGCTGCGAGCACGCGCCCGGCCTCCTGGATCTGGCACGCCAGCGCCGTGTCGACGAGATCCGAGGACGTCATCCCGGCATGCAGGTGGCGTGCCTCGTCGCCCACCGACTCCGCGATCATCGACAGGAACGCGATGACATCGTGATGGACCTCGGCCTCGATGGCGAGCATCCGAGCGGGATCGATGCGCGCGCGCGCGCGGATCCGCTCACTGGTCCCGGCGGCGACCTCACCGCGCGCCTCGCGCGCCCGGGTCGCGGCCAGCTCCACGTCGAGCCAGAGCTCGAGCCGGCGCGCATCACTCCAGACGGCGGTCATCTCGGGTCGACAGTAGCGTTCGATCATCTCAGCGCTGCGGCGCCTCCTCGAGCGTCAGGCTCACTTCACGGCGCGCGCCATCACGCTCCACTTCGAGCTGCAGACGGTCGCCGACCTGCGCCCCGTAGATGCTGGACTGCGCGTCATCGAGCGAGCTGATCGTGCGCCCGTTCACCTTGCGGATGCGGTCGCCGACCTGCAGGCCGGCACGCGATGCGGGACCGCGCCCGTCGACGCCGGTGACCACCAGGCCCCCCACGTCCTTCCAGCCGAGCCGCTGGGCCAGCCGTTCATCGACCGGCTGTACCTGCATGCCCGGCCACGCCTGGCGGATGCGGCCGTGCTGTTCGATCTCGGCCATGAGGCGCTTGATCAGATCGATCGGGATCGCGAACCCCAGCCCGATGGAGCCGCCCCCACGTGTGAAGATGAACGTGTTGATGCCGATCACCTCGCCGTCGCCGTTGACGAGCGGGCCGCCGGAGTTGCCGGGGTTGATCGCCGCGTCGGTCTGGATCATGTTCTTGTATACGCCGCCCTCAGTCGCCTCGCTCTTGATGTCGCGGCGCGTCGCACTGATCACGCCGGCGGTCACCGTGGGCTGCGGGTCATCGAGCAGGAAGCCGAACGGATTGCCGATCGCGATCGCCCACTCGCCCACCACGAGCGAATCGCTGTCCCCGAGCTTCGCCACCGGCAACCGCTCGCCCTCGACGCGCAGGACCGCCAGGTCGTAGACCGGGGAGTCTCCGAGCACCTTGGCCGGGAGCCGTCGGCCGTCGGAGAGCTGCACCTGGATGTCGTCTGCATCGCGGATCACGTGCGAGTTCGTCAGCACGATGCCCTTGCGGTCCACCAGCACGCCGCTGCCCATGCTCGGCACCTTCTGGCGGTACGTCTGCGAGGGGAAGAAACGGTCGAAGAAGTCATCGCGGAACACGCCGCCGAAGGGGTCGGCCCGCACGACGCGCGTGGTGGTCACACTCACCGTGACCACGGCAGGACTCACGCGCTGGGCCGCGGTCACGATCGCGTTGCTGCGGCTCTCCGACAGTCGCGAGGCGAGCTGCGCCCGCCGCACGGTGCCGGGCGCGGCACGGGCTCCGCCGCGCACGATGGCGAGGGTCAGGACCACACCGATCGCGAGACCGATGGCGAAGACGAACGGGCCCACCACCCTGCGGTTCATGACTGGTCCTCCGGGAGCGCGGTGTAGTCCACGGCCTCGAGCGACAGCCCCTGCGGCTCTGCGGACGGGCCGGCGGCGCGCCGGTCGCGCGCGGCGATCACAGTGCGCATGTGCCCCGCGGGGTCGTCGGTCGCGCCGGC
>CADEFY010000448.1 GCA_902826705.1 uncultured bacterium | reverse complement strand
GGCGCGGCGCCCGCCAGCGCCGCGAGCCGTTCGCGCACCTCGCGCATGTCGGCGGGGGGCGCGTCCGCGGACTTGGCGAGCGCCTGTGCGGTGAGCGCGCGAGCGGCTTCGGGCACGTCGGACGGCAGGCGCGACAGGTCCGGTTCGGCGTGCAGAGTGGCCGAGATGCGCGCCCACGGATCGGCACCCGCGAACGCTGGCACCCCCGTGAGGCACTCATAGAGCAGGCAGCCGAACGCGAACACATCGGTGCGATGGTCCTGTGGCGCACCGAGCGCCTGCTCGGGGCTCATGTAGCCGGGGGTGCCCTCGACGGAGCCGGCATCCTCGCGTTCCTCACGGCGGGCGAGGCCGAAGTCGAGCACCTTGGGGCGGCCACGCTCGTTGAACGAGATGTTGGGCGGCTTCAAGTCGCGGTGCACCACGCCGCGCGCGTGCGCCACCTCGAGCGCGTCGGCGATCTGCACGGCGACCTCGACCGCTTCGACCAACGGCAGCGGCCCGCGTTCGATGCGCGCCGCCAGGGTCTCGCCCGGCACGAACTCCATCACCAGCGCGAGCGCACCGCCCGGCACCGCCTCGATCGCATGCAGCGTGGCGATGTTGGGGTGGTTGAGCGAGGCGAGATGCAGCGCCTCGCGCCGGAACCGCTCCACGCGCTCGGCGTCCTGGGCGAACTCGGGCGGCAGCAGCTTGAGCGCCACCTCGCGCTCGAGCCGCGTGTCGCGCGCGAGCAGCACCTCGCCCATGCCGCCGGCCCCCAGCCGGCGGAGCGGCTGGTAGTGGCCGATGCGGGGCAGCGCGGCGTCCATGCGGGGGGCTCCGAGCGGAGAGGGGTCCTTGGGAGAAGGCGCGGCGAGTATGGGATGCACGCCTCGCGCATGCCAGCCGACGGGCCGCGCGTGCGCTATGCTGCGGTGCCTGGTCCCAACGCACTCTCACGGAGGCCCTCAGCATGCGATGGCTCGCGGCGATCCTGCTCGCGTCGCTCTGGTGGGCCGGACCCGCCCAGGCTGCCCTCACGCGCGACGAGCACGCGCTCGTGCGCACGATCTCCAGCCGTGAGCCGGCAGCGCGCGCGCTCCTCCGCCGTGCGGTGGAGCAGAACAGCGGCACCATGAACCCGGCCGGCGTGCGCGCCGTGGGGGCGATGTTCCAGCCGGAGTTCGAGCGGCTCGGATTCACCGCGCGATGGATCGATGGCTCCTCCTGGCAGCGCGCGGGACACCTGGTCGCCGAGCGGCGCGGCCGACCCGGCGCGGTGCGCGTGCTGATGATCGGTCACCTCGACACGGTCTTCGAGCCCGACAGTCCGTTCCAGCAGTGGCACGCGCTCGGCGACACCGCGGCGCGGGCGCCGGGGGCGAGCGACATGAAGGGCGGCATCGTGATCATGCTGCTCGCGCTCGAGGCCCTGCGCGAGGCGCGCATGCTCGACCGGCTCGACGTGACCGTGGTGTTGACGGGCGACGAGGAGAAGCCTGGCGCGCCGATCGGACTCGCGCGCGCCGACCTGCTCCATGCGGCGCGTCAGGCGGACCTCGCGCTCGGATTCGAGGACGGCGATGGCGACCCGCGCCACGCCGTGGTGGCGCGTCGCGGCTCGGGGAGCTGGTGGCTCCGCGTGCACGGGAATCCGTCGCACTCCTCGCAGATCCATCAGCCCCGGGTCGGGGAGGGCGCCATCTTCGGTGCGGCTCGGCTGCTGCGCGCGTTCCGCGACTCGCTGGCGCACGAGACCATGCTCACGTTCAACCCGGGCGTGATCGTGGGCGGCACCGAGGCGCGTCTCGATCGCGCCGCGGCGCGCGGCACGGCGTTCGGCAAGACCAACGTGGTGGCCGAGAGCACGCTCGTCACCGGCGACCTGCGGCCGCTCACGTTGGCGCAGCGCGAGTCGGCCAAGGCCGTCATGCGCCGCATCACCGAAGCGGGCGGTCCCGGTGTGAACGCGGCCATCGAGTTCGAGGACGGCTACCCGCCGCTCGCG
>CADEFY010000447.1 GCA_902826705.1 uncultured bacterium | reverse complement strand
GCTTCGACGAGGTCTCGGTGGATGCGGTGGGCAACGTCGTCGGCGTCTACCACGGCAGCGATCGGAATGCGAAATGCCTGCTCACCGGCAGCCATTACGACACCGTGCGCAACGGCGGCAAGTACGACGGCCGCCTGGGCATCTTCGTGCCGATGGTGTGCGTGCGCGAGCTGCACCGCGCCGGCCGCCGCCTGCCCTTCGGCTTCGAGGTGGTCGGCTTCGCCGAAGAAGAAGGCCAGCGCTACAAGGCCACCTTCCTCGGCTCGGGCGCGCTGACAGGCCAGTTCGACACCGCCTGGCTGGACCAGCGCGACGCCGACGGCGTGTCGATGCGCGAGGCGATGCGTGCCGCCGGCCTGCCGGCCACGCTGCCGGCCATCGCCGCGCTGCAGCGCGACCCGGCGCGCTACCTCGGCTTCGTCGAAGTGCACATCGAGCAGGGGCCGGTGCTGAACGAACTCGGCCTGCCGCTGGGCGTGGTCACCTCGATCAACGGCGGCGTGCGTTTCCAGTGCGAGGTGAGCGGCATGGCCAGCCACGCCGGCACCACGCCGATGGGCCGGCGCCGCGATGCGGCGGTGGCCGTGGCCGAGCTCGCGCTCTACGTCGAGAAGCGCGCCGCGAGCGTGCCCGACGTGGTGGGCACGATCGGCATGCTGCAGGTTCCCAACGGTTCGATGAACGTGGTGCCCGGCCGCTGCCTGTTCAGCCTGGACCTGCGCGCCACCACCAACGAGGCGCGCGATGCCTTGGCGCGCGACGTGCTTGCCGAGCTGGCCACGATCTGCGCACGCCGCGGCCTGCATTTCAAGGTCGAGGAGACCATGCGCGCTGCCGCCGCGCCGAGCGCGCCGGCCTGGCAGCAGCGCTGGGAGCGTGCCGTCGAATCGCTCGGACTGCCGTTGTTCCGCATGCCCAGCGGCGCCGGCCACGACGCGATGAAGTTGCACGAGGTGATGCCGCAGGCGATGCTGTTCCAGCGCGGGCTCAACGCGGGCATCAGCCACAATCCGCTCGAATCGATCACCAATGACGACACCGAGCTGACGGTGCGCGCCTTCGCGCACCTGCTCGAGCAACTGGCGGCCGAACTCGCATGAGCGAACTACACGACAAACTGGACACCTGGATCGACAGGCACTTCGACGAGGAGGTGGGCTTCCTGCAGGCGCTGGTGCGCATACCCACCGACACGCCGCCAGGCAACAACGCGCCGCACGCCGAGCGCACCGCCGAGCTGCTCGAGAGCGTGGGCCTGAAGGTCGAGCGCCATTCGGTGCCGCAGGCCGTGGTTAAGGCGGCGGGCATGGCGTCGATCACCAACCTCGTGGTGCGCCACAAGTTCGGCGACGGACCGACGATAGCCCTGAACGCCCATGGCGACGTGGTGCCGCCGGGCGACGGCTGGACGCACGACCCCTACGGCGGCGAGATCGTCGACGGCAAGCTCTACGGCCGCGCCGCCGCGGTGAGCAAGAGCGACTTCGCCACCTACACCTTTGCGCTGCGCTCGCTGATCCGCTCGGGCGCCAAGCTGCGCGGCGCGGTGGAGCTGCACTTCACCTACGACGAGGAGTTCGGCGGCGAGCTCGGCCCGGGCTGGCTGCTGTCGCAGCGGCTGACGAAGCCGGACCTGGTGATCGGCGCATCGTTCTCGTACCAGATCGTCACCGCACACAACGGCTGCCTGCAGATGGAAGTGACCGTGCACGGCAAGATGGCGCACGCGGCGATCCCGGAGACCGGTGTCGATGCGCTGCAGGGTGCGACCCGGATCCTGCAGGCGCTCTACGCGCAGAACGACATCAACCGACAGGTGACGTCGTCGGTGCCCGGCATCAACCATCCGTACCTGAACGTCGGCCGGATCGAGGGCGGCACCAACACCAACGTCGTGCCGGGCAAGGTCGTGCTGAAACTCGATCGCCGGATGATCCCGGAGGAGGACCCGACACAGGTCGAAGCGACGCTGCGCCGGGTGATCCAGGACGCGGCGGCGACGAT
>CADEFY010000446.1 GCA_902826705.1 uncultured bacterium | reverse complement strand
CGTGGCGCGTCCGAAGAGCTCGAGCGTGAACACGGTGAGCACGAGCGTGGGCAGGAACGCGAATGCGAGCAGCGCCACCAGCAGGCGAGTGCGCAGGGTCATGGCCGACCACGCATCGCGGGGCGTGTGATCACGCGCTCGCCGAGAGTCCCCCGAGCTGGCCGCAGGCCGCCCAGATCTCGCCGCCCTTGGTGTCGCGCACGGTCACCGCCGGCGCGTGCGGGTACAGCCGCTGCGCGAACGCGTCCACGGCCTCGGGAGAGGGGCGCTTCCACGGCAGGCCGGGCACGGGATTGTAGGGGATCAGGTTGACCTTGCTCGGCAGCGTGCGCGCGATCTCGGCCAGCCGGTCCGCGTCGTCGATCCCGTCATTGACGCCGCCGAGCAGCGTGTACTCGAGCGTCACGCGGCGATTGACCGTGCGGCCGTACTCGCGCACGGCGTCGAGCACCTCGGCGATCGGCCAGCGCTTGTTGACCGGCACGAGTTCGTCCCGCAGCGCATCGGTCGTGGCATGCAGCGAGAGCGCCAGGCCCACCTGCATGTCGAGCTGCGCGAGCTCGCGGATCTGCGGAACGAGTCCCGAGGTGGATACCGTGAGGCGCCGCGCGCCCAGATGCAGGCCGCGTTCGTCGTTGAGGATCCGGATCGACTCGGAGACGGCGGCCAGGTTGGCGAGCGGCTCACCCATGCCCATGTAGACGATGTTGAAACGGTCGTCGCGCCAGCCATGGAACTCCCCCATGGCCACGACCTGCGCCACGATCTCCTCGGCGCGCAGGTTGCGCATCAGGCCCATGAGCCCCGTGGCGCAGAAGGCGCACTTGAGCGCGCAGCCCACCTGGCTCGAGATGCAGAACGTCAGGCGGCGCGGCGTGCGCATGGACACGCTCTCGACGCGCTTGCCGTCCGCCAGCTCGAGGACGAACTTGTGCGTGTTGCCGTCCGGGCTCGAGAGCACCTTGGCCGACACCGGCAGCCGCATGTCGAGGGACTCGCCGAGCTGCGTCCTCAGGGCACGCGGCAGGTCGGTCATCTGGCCGGTGTCGCGCTCGTGCTTCTGGTAGACCCATGTGTAGAGCTGGTCCGCGCGATAGCCGGGCAGCCCGCGGTCCCGCAGGTGGTCGGCGAGACGCGGGCGGCTGAACCCGAAGAAGCTCGGGCCGTGGGCAGGGTCGAGGATGGGAAGCGACTGGGACATGGGAGGTTCCGGCTGCGGGCGATGCTACGAGCCGGCCCGCTTGCGGTCAACGCCGCGAGCATGATATGCACCGCGATGCAATGGACTTCGCACCCGATCCCCTCCAGGCCCGACTGCGCGTACTGGCCGACCCCTCGCGGTTCCGCATCCTGCAGCGCTTGCGGGGCGGCGTGCAGCCGGTCGGCGCCCTGGCCGTGGCGGTGGGCCTGTCCCAGTCCTGCACCACGCGCCATGTGCAGGCACTCGAGCGTGCCCAGCTCGTCACGCGCTCGCCGCGGGGACGCCTCGTCGAGGTGGCGCTCACGGCCGACGCGCTGGCGCTGCTCTCCGCGCTGACGGGTGGCAGCTCGATGGGCGGCGCGGACGCGCACTTCGAGGCGCCCCGCGCCGCCGCGCCACTGCCGGCCCATGCGCCGCACGCGCGCGCGCCGCGACGGGCCACGGCGCGACGCGACGCGTCCCGGGGTCGGCCCGAACCGGCGACCACTCGCACACGCGCACCCGATCCTGATACTCCTATCGTGTCCCCCCCCGCGACCGCACCCCCGGCTGCCTCGCCGGCGCTCCGCTCGCGGATCGAGGAGTTCCTCCTGTGAGCCCGCCGCCGCCACCCGCTGCCGAGTCCTCGCACGCCCGGGGGCCGGACGGACCTATGCGTGTCGGTGCAATCGACATCGGCTCCAACAGCATCCGCCTGCTCGTGGCGGATGTCCCGCCGGGTGGCGCCTGGACCGGCGCCATCGACTCCGTGGCCCGCGCGGGCGAACCCTGCCGGCTCGGCCGCGGCGTGCACGAGTCCGGGCACCTCGCCGAGGACATGGCCGAACGCG
>CADEFY010000445.1 GCA_902826705.1 uncultured bacterium | reverse complement strand
TGGTCATCGAGGATGAGTCCGCGCTGGCGGGCATGCAGGCGGTGGGGCGTGTGGTGCGTCGTGCGCTCGATGCCATGCGCGCGGCCGTCGAGCCGGGCGTCACCACGGGCGACCTCGATGCCGTGGCACTGCGCGTGTTCAAGCAGCATGGCGCGCGCTCGGCGCCCAAGCTCGTCTACAAGTTCCCGGGCGTCACCTGCATCAGCGTCAACGACGAGGTGGTGCATGGGATCCCCAGCGCCAAGCGCAGGCTGGCCGCGGGCGACCTCGTGAAGCTCGACGTCACCGCCGAACTCGACGGGTACATGGCCGACGCGGCCGAGTCGGTGGCGGTGGGTGCGATCGATGACGCCACGTCGGCGCTGGTCGCTGCGGCACGGGATGCGTTCGACGAGGGCCTGGCGCAGGCGCGCGCGGGCAACCGCGCGCTCGACATCGGCCGCGCAGTGGAGGATCTGGTGCAGGCGCGCGGGTTCGCCGTGGTGCCTGCCCTGCAGGGGCACGGCATCGGCCGCACGATCCACGAGTCGCCCATGGTGCCCAACTGGCCCGATCCCGCGGCGCGCGACTGGCTCGTGGACGGCATGGTGATCACGATCGAGCCGATCATCTCCGCAGGCAGCGGCGAGACCTACGACGCCGACGACGGCTGGACCGTGCGCACGAGCGATGGCGCCCGCAGCGCACACCACGAACACACGATCGTGGTGCAGAAGCACGGCCTGCCGGTGCTGCTCACGGCGGCGGCGGAGTAGCGGCTACGCCGCCTCCCAGCGCCGCGCCACGCGGCGCGCGAGCAGGAAGAAGCCCGCTCCGAACCCGAGCAGCACCGCCACCGGACCGAGCAGCGTGACGAGCGACGCCTCGCGCCAGAACACGCCCAGATAGCCCTCGAGCGCCCACGCGTTGAATCCGATCAGCGACATCTTCTGCATCCATTCGGGCATCAGGAACCGCGGGAACATGCTGCCCCCGATCGCCGAGAGCGAGAGCACGATCAGATTGGCCATGCCCTGCAGTTGCTGGCGCGTGCGCGCGATCGTGGCCAGCACCAGGCCGAACGCCGCGGTGCATGCCGCGGTGGCCACGGTGACCATCACGAACCCCGGCAGGTGCGAGAACAACGGCACCCGGAACACGAGCTGCGCCCACAGGAACATGATCGTGATCTGCCCCACGCCGAGCAGCGTGAGCCACGCCCACTTGGCGGCGAGCAACCGGGTCATGCCGAGGCCGCTGGTGAGCAGGCGCTCGAGCGTGCCGCTCTCCTGCTCCTCGATCAACACGCCGCCCGCGCCGCTGGCGGTGAACATCAGGAACATCACCGCCACGCCCGCGGCGTAGAACGCAGCCAGGTCCACACCCTCGCCCTGCCGCCGCTGCCCCGCCACCGGCCGCTCCTCGAACCGCACCGGCGCCAGCTGCTCAGGGGTGGTGGCCGTGCTGCCCGCGCGCTGCAGCATGGCGCGGATCGCGGCGCGCTGCAGGAGGCCCGTGGCCACGCGGGAGCTGACGGGATCGCCGGGATCGCTGTACGCGACCACCCTCACTCCGCCGCCATCGAACCGCATGAGCGACGTGTCGATGCCGGCCGGGATCACGAGTCCGACCGAGGCCTCGCCGGTGCGCACGAGCTGTTCGATCGTGGCGGGCGTGAAGACATCGGCGGGCGACGAGGAGTCGCGCGACGCCGTGCGCACGCGCAGTGCCGGCTCCTCCGCGAGCGCGGCGATCAGCGCCCGGCTGACGGGTGTGCGCGACACGTCGGCCACGGGTACGAACGTGCGCCGCGGCGTGCCGCCGCCGCCCGTGCTGCTGCCGAAGATCGACACCATGATCGAGAAGAACACGATGGGCACCACGAAGCTCACCACCTGCGCGGCGCGATCGCGCGCGAGCTGCCGCCAGGACGACACGACGAGGGCGCGGATCATTCGCGCAGGTCCTTTCCGGTGAGCGTGAGGAACACCTGCTGCAGCGTGGCGGTGCGCACCTCGAGGTCGCGTACCACGTGCCCGGCGGCGCGCACCCGCGCG
>CADEFY010000444.1 GCA_902826705.1 uncultured bacterium | reverse complement strand
GAACGCGAGCCGCGCGCGCGGCACGCCGTGCTGCGCCGCCAGCGCCAGCGTCGCGTCGGCGTCGGCGTCGTCGCGCACCACCACCTTCACCTGGGTGCGCGGATCGGACATGAAGCGCGCCGCGTGTGCCCAGGTCTCGGGCGAGCGCGGTGTGGCCGTGGGCAGCTTGGGCGACCAGTTGTACTGGAGCCGCGCGTGCGTGAGCGGCGGCGGCCGCAGGCCGCTCGTCTCCACCTCCACGCGTTCCCACTGCTCGAGCGACGCGGTGATCAGCTCGCCCACGCCCGCGTGCTCCAGCGGCTCACCGCCCGTGAGCACCAGCAGCGGCGCCTCGCCGAGCGCCCGCAGCGCGGCGAACACCGAGGTCAGTTCCTGCGCGTCAGCCCCGTCCGGCTCCCAGGTGTACTTGGTGTCGCACCAGTGGCAGCCCACATCGCAGCCCTGCAGGCGTAGGAAGTGCGCGGGACAGCCGGCCGAGGTGCCCTCGCCCTGCAGGGAGTGGAACAGTTCCGAGACGCGCACTGCGGTCATGGCGCCGCTCAGGGAGTGCGGAACTCGCCGGCGGGGAACTCGCGCACGGCCTGCACTGCATCCGTGAGGATCACCGTGCCCGCACGCGGCGAGCCGGCGGGCGCATGATGCCGAGTGGGGAACCACAGCCCCTCATGCTGCTGCCAGCCTTCCCACGACCACTCGACCGGAGGCGGTTGCTGGCCCTCGAGCACATAGGTCCAGCGCGTCACGCGCCAGGTGGCCGCATCCACGAACACCGTGTATCGGTCGCCGGGCGTGAGCCCGACGCGTGCGAAGGAGAGGCCCAAGCGTCGATGCAGTCCGCTCGCCAGTGTGGTGTCGCCCAGGTCCGCGAGCATGACGCCCGGGTCGAGCAGCTTGTAGGGCATGAGGAACCAATAACTGTCGTTGGTCCACATGACCTGCCCTCGGCGCAGCATGAGGCGCAGGGAGTCTCCGCTGAGCACACGCGTGCCCAGCGTGGCCCATCCCCGAGTGCTGTCCCCCACGACATGCGCGATCCGGAAGGGCACGCCATCACGGCCGGCGCCTTCCACTTTGTGCCAGCCCGATCGTCTGTCCCATGCATGACGGCGCTGGCTGCGCACGGTGTCGTTCACGCTGGAGCCGAAGCTCCAGCGCAGGCCCGGCAGCGCTGCGAATCGCGACTCGCCGCCCAACTCCTCGAGCACTCGCAGGGCAGTCTCGCGAGCTCGATCGGGTGCCTGAGCGCCGGCGGTCCCCGCGAGTAGCACGAGCAGGCCGGCCAGTGGCGCGAATCGCAGGAGTCGGATCACAGCGTCTCGAACTGAGTGGCGGGCGGGGCGTCGACGCGCACGATGTCCTTGGTCCAGATCAGTGTGCGCCCATCCTCGCGAAGATGTCGCGTGGCGAAGGACACGCCGTCGATCGTGACCCACTCCTCCCAGGTGCCTGTCTCCAGGTGGGTGTCCCCCGCGTGCTGGAACTGCCAGTAGGCGATCCGCCCGCTCTCGGGGTCCAGATCGAACGCGTAGGTGTCCCCGCCACCCGCGAATGTGAGGCCGATGCGCTCGCGTGCGTCGCCTTGGCGGCCCTGATAGGCCAATCGCACGCCGGGGTCGCGGAGCTTGAACGGCATCAGGAACCAGTACGTGTCATGGCGCCAGAGCAGATCGCCTCGGTCCACGAGCGATCGCACGGTGTCGCCCTCGAGTGCCGTACCGTCCACCCACACGCGGCCAGTGGAGTCCCCGAGCACGTGCGAGATCACGAACCGCCTGCCAGCGCGATCGGTGTACTCGACGCGGTGGCGGTTGCTGCGCCGGTCCCAGAGGTGCCGGCGCGAAGTCCGCACCGTGTCGCCGCGCGTGACCTCGAACGTCCAGCTCATGCCGCCCCACTGGGCGAAGGACTCCGCGCCGATCGCGCGCTCGAGCCGAGCGAGCCGCACAGCGGCCTCGGCGTCGTGCGAGTACCCCTCTGCGGAGGCGACCGCTGCGAGCGCGAGCAGTGCCGTGGCGACCCACAGGAGTCGCATCAGTGACCCGACCCGCGGCGATG
>CADEFY010000443.1 GCA_902826705.1 uncultured bacterium | reverse complement strand
CGCGCGCCCCGCACGGTGCGAATTGAACCGACCGCGCGCGGTGAGGTCGCGATACCAAGCGGGCATGAGACCGAACCCCGGGCCGATCTCGTAGAGCACGGCGCGATGCCGGTCGTCGATGGCGCGCACCGTCAGGCCGGGCACGCGCGAGGTGGTGTCGAGCAGGAACGCGAACTGCGGCCGCAGTTCGAGCTCGAGCCACGAGAAGTACAGCCAGCGCACCTCGTGTTCGCGGGCATAGGCGCCCAACTGCGGCAGCGAGTCCGTGAACGGGAACGAAATCGGCGTGATGCCGGCGTGGAACGCGAAGTGGGCCTTGCGCGCCAGCACGAGATCACTGGGCCGCATGCTGCCCCGCATGCGCTCGGCCAACTGCCGCGCCTCGTGCGGAAGCTGGTCCAACGTGCGCGCCGTGGCGCGCGCATTGGCGAGCAGCGCGAACACGAGCGGCACGAGCACCAGCCACGGCTTGAGCCAGCCGCCGCGCGGCGCCAGGGGCAGCGCGAAGCGCGGCGAGGCGAACGACCATGCCGCCAGCGCCGCGTACGCCGGCAGCAGCGCCATGGAGTAGCGGGGACTGTGGAAGATGGGCACGAGCAGCAGGTAGAGGAGCACGGCGAACGAGAGCAACGGCAGCATGCGGCGCAGCGTGCGGTCCCACGCCGCGAGCACCAGACCGACCGCCGCGGGCACGACCAGCGCCCACCCTGCCACGTCGCGCATGTCGAACCACGCATGCTCCCGCAGATTGAGCAGCAGCCGTTCGGCCACCATGGCTGGGTGCTGGCTCAGCACGGACCACAGCGTGGGGAACTTGGACTGCATGTCGCGCTGGTACAGGTCCCAGGGCACCCCCTGCCAGCGCGCGTAGGTGTCGTAGGCGAGGTTGTGATGCCACTGCATCACGAACTTCTGGCCGCTGGCGACCGAGACCAGCACCCACGGCAGCGTGATCGCCACGAACCCGAGCGCGAACCGCAGCGTCGCGCGCAGGCGCTGTCCGCGCGGCAGCCCCGTCCAGCCGAGCAGCAGCGATCCGGCCAGCACGGGCACCATGACGAGTCCGCTGTAGCGCGTGAGGAACGAGAGGCCCACGAGCAGTCCGGCGCTGAACAGGCCCGCGCGGCCGAGGGCTCCGAACGCGGCCGCGAGGCCGGCGCCGAGCAGCCCGAACGCCAGCGCGTCGGTGGAGGCGGCCCACGCGTAGCGGTAGATCTGGGCGTTGGCGGCGAGCAGCACCAGCGCCAGCAGCCCCGCGAGCGGCGAGGACATGGCGCGGATCGCGCGCTGCCAGGCGAACAGTCCGAACGTCATGGCCGCCACCGAGATCAGCTGCGCCGCCACGAACAGGTCGCTCACCACGAATCCGACGAGCCCGAGCACCAGCTCGAACACCGGGCCCACGACTCCGTAGCGCGAGGGGTCGATGTGCAGGCGCTGCCAGTAGCGCGCACCCTCGGCGTAGGCGCCGTAGAAGTCGGTCTCGGTGAACACGTCGCCCACGTCGTGCGGCCCGAACACCATGGCGAGCGAGGCGATCGCGAAGACCGCCAGCACGGCGAGCACCGCGCGGTCGATCCACGGTCCCGAAGGCGCGGCGGCACCGTGCAGGCGCGCGAGGCTCACCGCGGCGGCGGGGGCGGATCGAGCGGGTGCCGGGCGGGGCGGGGGGGGACGGCGCTCGCGCGGGCGGGTCATGGGGTGCGTGGCGCTCGGGAGGTCGCGATCATGGGCGAGGAGTGTAGCCCGGATGCCGCGCCGTCCGGAATGCGGTCCACGAGAGGTCCACACAGCGATCGGCGACCGGAGCGTGGGCTCCGGCCGCCGATCGTGGGGGGGCCATGTACACCTGGGAGGATCACCCACCGCAGCCCGGCGCTCACGTGGGGAGTGAGGAACACCGGGGCTGCGGGGGGAGGAACAGCGTGTGCGTCAGACCTTGTGGTTGCGCCGACGACGTGCCGCCGCGCCAAGCGCGATCAGGCCCATCGAGGCGAGTGCCATGGTGCCGGGCTCGGGCCCCGGGCGGACCGGCTCGTCCCCGGCGTTGCCACGACCCTG
>CADEFY010000442.1 GCA_902826705.1 uncultured bacterium | reverse complement strand
CCGGCCGCGGGCGGGTTGGCGTTGACGAGCGTCCACCCCGCGTCCGGCGACGGTAGGGCTCGACTCCGGGGTCGCGGACGCGCCCAGCGCCGAATAGTCCAGACGCGGCACCTCGACGTGCAGGTCGATGCGGTCGAGCAAGGGGCCGGAGAGGCGCGCGAGATAGCGTCGCATCACCGGCTGCGTGCAGCGGCAACGGCCGTTCGCATCGCCCGCATAGCCGCAGGGACAGGGATTCATCGCAGCAACCAGCTGGAACAGCGCCGGGAAAATCCCCTGCCAGGCGGCACGGGCGATGCTGACCGAACCCGTCTCGAGCGGCTCCCGCAGCGCCTCCAGCACGTCGCGGCGGTACTCGGGCAACTCGTCCAGGAACAGCACGCCGCGGTGCGCGAGCGAGATCTCGCCTGGTCGCAGGCGCCCTCCGCCGCCGACGACCGCGGCGGCCGAGGCACCATGGTGCGGCGCCCGGAACGGCCGGCGGCGCCACTCCGTGGCGGGCGGCAGCGGCCGTACCAGCGATTGCAGCATGGCGCACTCGAGCGCCTCCGCGTCGTCGAGCGGGGGCAGCAGGCCCGGCAGCCGCTGCGCCATCATGCTCTTGCCGGCGCCCGGCGGCCCGATCAGCAGCAGGCTGTGCACGCCCGCGGCCGCGATTTCCAGGGCCCGCTTGGCCGCCGCCTGGCCACGCACGTCGGCGAGGTCCGGACACGCCGACGACGACGCCGGGAGCGCACCCCCCGTCGTGAACGCGAGGCCCGCCCCGCCGCACAGTCCGTTCTTCACCGCCGTGAGCGTGGCGGCAGCCGCGACGCGTGCGCCGTGCGCGACACGTGCCTCCGGGGCATTCATGGCCGGCACGACGAGCCGGCGCCCGTCACGCACGGCATGCACCGCCGCGGTGAGCGTGCCGCGCACGGCGCGCAGCTCGCCCGACAGCGACAGTTCGCCATAGAACTCCGTGTCGGTGAGCCTCGCCGCCGGGATCTGACCGGACGCCCCCAGGATGCCGAGGGCCACCGCAAGGTCGTAGCGCCCCCCTTCCTTCGGCAGGTCCGCCGGCGCGAGGCTGACGGTCACCCGCCCGGCCGGGAAGCCGAAGCCGCCCTGGGCCAGGGCAGCACGGACGCGCTCGCGGCTCTCGCGGACCGAGGTCTCCGCGAGGCCGACGACCGTGAGCTGCGGCAAACCCGCCCCGCAATGCACCTCGACGCGCACCAGCGGCGCCTCGAGCGCAAGCTGCGCGCGCGTGAGTACGGTGGCAAGGGTCACGGGCCGCAGCCCGTGCGGGCTACTTCCGCGGGGGCTTTTCGAGGGCCGCGATGCGGCGCTCGAGCTCTTCGAGCCGCTCGCGGCTGCGTCGCAGGACGGCGGCCTGGATGTCGAACTCCTGGCGCGTGACGAGATCGAGCCTGGCGAGGCCGGACTGCAGTACGGCGCGGAAATTCCGCTCCAGGTCGTCGCGCAAGGCCGCGAGGCCGGGCGGGACCGCGTCGGCGAGCTTGCGCGCGAGTTCTTCGATCGATTTCGGTTCGAACGCCAAGGACATGCTCCGTGATGGTTGCAGCATCCCGGCGCGCGACCCCGGCGTCAAGCAATGCACCGGCGCGTGGCAGGTCTCGTGCCCGACTGCACCAGCCCGGTGCAAGTCGCACCAGGACCGCCTCCAGCCGGATCGCTAAGCGCCTGATTTGCACCATGGTCGGCTGCTGGCACGGTTGCTGCATTGACGATCTGGAAGGTAGCCGTCGCAGGCCTCGCGCGTGTGCGCGCTTTGTGGCCGGAGACGCCAATTTCTGCATACACGAGGAGGCGCGCCGTGCCGGATGCCATTCCAGCGATCGACAGCGGCGACACCGCCTGGATGATCGTCGCCACTGCCCTCGTCCTGCTGATGACGCTGCCCGGACTCGCCCTGCTCTACGCCGGCATGGTGCGCGCCAAGAACGCGCTCTCGGTGCTGATGCAGTGCTTCGCGATCGCGGCACTGGTCTCCGTGCTGTGGGTCGTCTACGGCTACAGCCTCGCGTTCGACACGCCAGGCCTCGTGATCGGCGGGCTC
>CADEFY010000441.1 GCA_902826705.1 uncultured bacterium | reverse complement strand
CTCGCCGCGATCCCCACCGAAGAGGCCAAGCGCGCCAAGGTGCTGTTCATCAACTTCCCGAGCAACCCCACCGGCGGGGTCGAGACGCGCGCGCTGTACGAGGACGTGCTGCGGTTCGCCCGCGACCACGACCTGTTCGTGGTCAGTGACATCGCCTACGCCGACCTGTCGCTCGACCCGTCGTATCGCGCGATGTCGTTCCTCGAGGTCGACCGCGACAAGGAGCGTTCGGTCGAGTTCCACTCATTCTCGAAGAGCTACTCCATGCAGGGCTGGCGGCTGGGACTCGCCGCCGGCAACGCCGACATCATCGGCAACCTCACGCGCATCAAGTCCAACATGGACTTCGGCGTGTTCATGGCGATCCAGCGCGCCGGCCTCGCCGTGCTGACGGGGCCGCAGGACTACTGCCGCGACGCCGCAGCCACGTATCGGTCCCGCGCGGAGGCGTTCCTCTCCGCGGTGCAGCCCCTCGGCTTCCCCGTCGCCATGCCCAAGGCGACGCTCTACCTGTGGATGCCCATCCCGCGCAGCGCCACCGACTCGCTCGACTTCACGGCCGACCTGGTGGAGCGCACCGGCGTCGTCGTGGCGCCGGGCTCGGGCTTCGGCCGCGCCGGCGAGGGCTACGTGCGCATCGCGCTCTGCGACACCGAGGCCCGCTGCCGCGAGGCCGGCGAGCGCATCGCGAAGGCGGGGATCCGCTACTGAGGCCGCGCCGGGATCGCTGCCTCAGCCCGCCCAGTCGGCGGCGCCGAGCGGCGCACCGTCAGCCGGACCGAGCGCGGCCACGGTGAAGCGCGCGGGCTGCAGTACCTGGGCGGCGAGCGCGGCCACCTGGTCACGGGTCACGGCGAGGATGCGCTCGACCTGGCGTTCGGGAGCGATGTAGCTGCCCGTGTAGAGATGCTGCCGCGCCAGGTGGTACATGCGGCTCGACACACTCTCCTGCGCCAGCGTGACCGAGCCCTTCAGCTGCATCTGCGCCGATGCCACCTCGGCCTCGCTGGGCCCGTGCTCGACCAGGCGCTCGAGTTCCTCGCGCAACAACCGCAGCGCCTCACGGCTCTTGTCGGGAGAGACGCCCATGTGGATCGTGAGCATGCCCACGTCGCGCAGGGTGTCGAGCGAGCTGAACACGTTGTACGCGAGTCCGGCCTGCTCGCGGATCGTCTGGAACAACCGCGAGCTCATGCCGCCGCCGAGCAGCGTCTCGAGCACGATGTAGGCAGGACGGTTCGGGTCCAGGTACGGGACCGCCCGCGCCCCGAGCGAGAGGTGCATCTGCTGGATGTCATCCACGGTGTGCCGTACGTGCTGCGCGACATCCTGCGGCGCCGCATCGGGCTGCGGCGCATCGCCCGAGGGCGGTGTGAACCAGCGCTCTGCGAGTGCAGTCAGCTCGGCGTGGTCCAGGCCGCCCGCGGCCGAGAGCACCAGCTGGTCGCCGCGATAGCGCCGCGCCACCTCGGCGCGGACCATGTCACGCGTGAACGAGTCCACCGACTCCGCGGTGCCGAGGATCGGGCGTCCGAGCGGGTGGTCGCCCCAGAGCTGCTCCGAGAGCTGGTCCCCGACGCGTTCCTCGGGGTTGTCCTCGTACGAGAGGATCTCCTCCTTGACGACCTGCTGCTCGCGCGCGATCTCGGGCGCATCGAACCGGCTGCGTCCGGTGAGGTCCGACAGCACCTCCACCACCTGCGGCAGGTGCTCGCTCAACGCCCGCGCGGTGTACACCACCTGCTCGCGCGTCGTGAACGCGTCGAGGTGCCCGCCGAGTGACTCGAGCGACGAGGCGATGGCACGGGCGTCGCGCGTCTCGGTGCCCTTGAACATCATGTGTTCGATGAAGTGCGCGAGCCCGGGCACGGACTCGTCGCGCGAGCCCGTCCGCACCCAGAGCCCCAGCGACACGGTGACCCGGTCCGGCATCGCCTGGGACAGCACGGTGACGCCATTCGTGAGCACGCTCTGCTGGATGTCACTCGAGGCCAAGCCGCCTCCTCCAGACAGAACGGGCGGCTCCCGGGTGGGAGCCGCCCGCTCGCGATGCGATCGGATCAGCGAC
>CADEFY010000440.1 GCA_902826705.1 uncultured bacterium | reverse complement strand
CCGCGGTCGGATGCTACCGTACGCGCCATGGTGCACCAGGCGGGGCGGAGCGGGCCGGGGGCGGCAGGAAGGCGGATCGAGCACGAGGCCCCGGGCGCGCCGCCGCGCTCCGAGCGCGAGTTCACCGTACGCGCGGTGGTGGTGGCGATGCTCGTCGCCGTGCTGATCGGCTCGTCGTATCCCTACGTCGTGCTCAAGCTCGGCTTCGGCCCGAACATCGCGGTCGTCTCGGCCTTCTTCGGCTGGCTGATGCTCTCCGTCGCCGGCCGTGGCGCGAGCCTCAAGCGCGAGAGCAACCTGGCGCAGTCGGCCGGCATGATCGCCGGGCAGACGGCGTTCCTGTGCACCGTGCTGGCGGCCTTCGACATGCTGAGCGCCGACCCGTCGGTCGGCGTGGACCTGACGCTGACGCGCGGACAGACGTTCCTGTGGCTCTCGACCGCGGGCGTGCTTGGCGTGCTGCTCGCGGTGCCGCTGCGACGTCACTTCGTCGTGGACGAGAAGCTGCCCTACCCCGACGGTTTCGCGGCCGGGGAGACCCTGCTCGTGCTGGACGGGCGCGGGGCCACGGCGCGGCGCGCCGCGTACGCCATGATCGGCGGCCTGGCCTCCTCGGCGGCCTTGTCGTTCCTGACGCTGCGCCACCGCGTCGAGGAGTTCGTGGCGGTGCACGTGAACCGCTTCTCCGAGGTGACCGGCGTCGGCTTCTCGTTCAGCCTGCTCAACCTCGGCTCGGGCATGATCATCGGCCTGCGGATCTGCGCGAACATGGCCATCGGGCTCGTGCTCTCGTGGATCGTCGCCCCGGTGCTCCTGACGCGTGCCGGCATCCTGGCGGAGGGCGCGAACAAGACGAGCATCCTCCTGTGGGTCATGTGGCCGGCGACGGGGATGATGGTCGCGGGCGGGCTGACGGCGCTCTTCCTGAAGTGGGGGATCCTGGCCAAGACCTTCCGTCAGCTCTCGGGAGCGCACGTCGAGTCGGGCGACTTCCCGATCCGCTGGGTCGCGATCGGCTCGTGCCTGGCGGCGGTCGGGCTCGTGCTCGTGCAGCGCTACAGCCTGCACCTCCCGATGTGGCAGACCGCGCTCGCGATCCTGCTCACCTTGCCCCTGATGCTGGTGGGCCTGCGCGTGCTCGGCGAGACGAACTGGGGCCCGATCAGCGCGCTCTCGAACCTGATGCAGGGCGTGTTCGGCGTGATCCGGCCCGGGGACATCCAGGCCAACATGCTGGCGAGCGGCGTCACGGGCTCGATCGTGGCGGAGTCCGAGGGCCTGATGCAGAGCTACAAGACCGGCGAGATGGTCGGCTCGACGCCGCGTTACATCACCTACGTGCAGCTCATGGCGGTGCCCGTGGGCGCGCTGGCGCTCTCGTACGCGTACCCGCTGGTGCGCGAGACCTACGGCATCGGCGGCGAGCACGGCCTGGTGAGCCCGATCTCGCAGAAGTGGGTCGGCTTCGCGAAGCTGCTCTCGCAGGGCACGAGCGCCCTGCACCCGAGCGCGCTGTGGGCGCTCGCGGTCGCGGTGGTGCTAGGGATCGTGTTCACCGTGCTCGAGCAGAACCCGCGCCTGCGCACCTGGGTGCCCTCGCCGACGGGCATCGGCATCGGCATGCTCGTCCCGGCCAGCGCGATCTCGACCATGCTCGTCGGCGCGCTGATCGACTGGTTCGCGCGCCGTCGCGACCCCCAGGGCACGGACGCCTGGATCCTGCCGCTGGCCTCGGGCTTCATCGCGGGCGAGGCCCTGGTCGCGATCATCATCCCGGTGCTGATCCTGGCGGGGCTCATGGCCCCGCTCTGATCAGAGGTCGCACACAGCATGGCCTTCTCGCTGCCTGTCGGTGCCGCATGAACTCCCCGCCGCAGACCGACGGCGCGGGCTCCCGCGACGCCGACCTGCCACAGGAGAGCGGCGCGGAGTCGCACGCCTTCTGGGGACGCTCGGTGGCGCGTGTCGTGCGCAAGCGCTGCCCGCGCTGCGGCGAGGGCGGGCTCTTCCGCGCCTACGCGCGGCTGCGCGAGCGCTGCGCGGTCTGCGGGCTCGTCTTCCGGCGCGAGCAGGGGGCGC
>CADEFY010000439.1 GCA_902826705.1 uncultured bacterium | reverse complement strand
GTCATGATGATGGGCTGCAAATTCCCCGTCCAGGAACGCGTCAGCGCAGGCGTGTCGTACGACGACATGCTGAAGGAGTTTGGCTGGGCGGGCTGCTTGATCGTGTCGTATTTCATGGCCGGCGCAGTCGACGCGGTGCTGGCGGGGATCTTCAACTCGGGCCTACCGACCTGGCTGTTCTATGCCATCACGTTCGTACCCACCGTCCTCTTCGCCCTCAGCGTGAAGAGCGTGGGACGCCCGGTGTTCCTGTTCATGCTGATGATCATGGTGGTGCTCGCCACGACCGAACTGGGGACCGATAGCTGGGTGACCGACTTGCTGACCCCCGTCCTCGGCGGCAACGGGGCGTGGGTGCTCGTGTACACGTCGCTCATCATGTTCGTGCTCCGGATCGTGAGCGCCGGTCCACTGGTGAACGCGCTGACGCCAATCGGGCTATTGCTCGTGTGCTCGCTCATGGCGGCCGGCGGCCTGGTGATGCTGGCCAACGCCGGGTCGGCCGCGGGCATGGTGTTTCTCGCCGCCACGCTCTACGGCGTCGGCAAGACGTTCTTCTGGCCCACGACGCTCGGCATCGTCTCCGAGCAGTTCCCGAGGGGCGGTGCGCTCACGCTGAACGGGATGGGCGGGATGGGCATGATTGCCGTCGGCGTGCTCGGCGCGCCCATGCTCGGCGCGGTCGTCGATCAGAACCTCGACCAGTCGCTCCGCGCGAGCAACCCGGCCGTCCATGCCCAGGTCGCCATGGCCGAAACATCCTTCCCCCTGGTGCGCGGTCTGGGAGTGGGCCCGACGTCGATCGGCCCCTATCAGCCGCTCGACAAAGCGAAGATCGCCGCGCTGCCCGAGGCGGAGCGTCAGCCAACCGACGCGGGGCTGGCCCAGGCCCGCCAGCACTCACTCACCAGCTTCGCGGTGCTGCCGCTGATCATGGCCGTCTGTTACTTGCTCCTCTTCCTCTACTTCAAGAGCCAGGGCGGATACCGCGCCGTGTCCCTCGGGGGACACTGACAAGGGCTCGGGGGTGGAACTGAGAACTGGGAACTGAGGACTGAGAACTGAGGACTGAGAACTGGCAACTGAGAAGTGGGAACACGCTCGTCAGCCGAGCGAGAAGATCAGGCCGCCGAGCGGCGGAAGGGTGAGGCGAAGCGACTGGGCGTGTCCGTGGGCGGGCACGGGATCGGTGTGCACGCCGCCTTCGTTGCCCACATTCCCGCCGCCGTACCACACGGCGTCACTGTTCAGCCGTTCGCGGTAGTAGCCGGGCTCCGGCACGCCAATGCGGTAGTCCGAGCGCACGACGGGCGTGAAGTTGACCACGACCACGACGAAGCGCCGCTCGTCGCGGGCCCGGCGGATCAGCGACACGACACTCGACTCGTGGTCGTTGCAGTCGATCCACGAGAACCCCGCGGGCTCGAAATCGACCTCGTGGAGGGCCGGCTCGGCTTGATAGAGCTCGTTCAAGTCGCGCACGAAGCGCTGCAGACCGCCGTGGAGCGGCGTCTTGAGCAGATCCCAGTTGAGGGATTCGTCGTGGTTCCACTCGCGCCATTCGCCGATCTCGGCGCCCATGAACAGCAGCTTCTTGCCCGGATGCGCATACATGAAGGTGTAGAGCACCCGGAGCGTGGCGGCCTTCTGCCACGTGTCACCCGGGATCTTGGCGAGCATCGATCCTTTGCCGTGTACGACCTCGTCGTGTGAGAACGGGAGAACGAAGTTCTCGTTGTAGGCGTAGAGCATCGAAAAGGTGAGGTGCTGGTGCTCCCAGGGGCGATGCACCGGATCTTTGCCGATGTAGGTGAGGATGTCGTGCATCCAGCCCATGTTCCACTTGAACGTGAAGCCGAGACCGCCAACCCACGTCGGCCGGCTCACGGCCGGAAAGGCCGTGGACTCTTCGGCGATCGTCATCGTGCCGGGATGGTGTCCGTGCGTCAGTGCGTTCAGCTCGCGGAGGAAATCGATGGCATCGAGGTTTTCGCGGCCGCCGTACTGGTTGGGCACCCACTGCCCTTCGCGCCGCGAGTAGTCGAGGTAGATCATCGACGCCACGGCGTCGACGCGGAGGCCGTCGATG
>CADEFY010000438.1 GCA_902826705.1 uncultured bacterium | reverse complement strand
ACCGCGACGAACTCCAGCGCCTCGGACTGCAGGCTCGCGACGAGCGCGCGCGCGAGCTCCGTCACGCGCGCCGCGCCCTCGGCCTCGAAGCGCTCGACGTCGTCCGACGGGCGGTGGTAGTCCGCGTGGATTCCGCTGAAGAGGTGCACGGCCGGGATCTCGCGCTTCAGGAAGGTCTGGTGGTCGCTGCCCCCCACGCCCTGACCGGAGCGGTTCACGGAAAGCTCGAGCCCGGCCAGCGGGGCTGCGGCGTCGAGCCAGGCCGCGATCGGAGCCGCCGTCCCAGCGCCGAGCACCGTCAGCGCCCCGTCGCCCGCGCGCCCGACCATGTCGAGGTTCAGGTTGGCGGCCACGCGCTCGAGCGGGAAGGTCGGGTGGCGCGCCCAGTGCTCGCTCCCGAGCAAGCCGAGCTCCTCGCCCGACCACAGCGCGAACACCACGTCACCCGCGGGCGGCACGCCCGCTTCCACCAGCAGCCGCGCAAGCTCGAGCACGACCGCCGTGCCGCTCGCGTTGTCGTCCGCGCCGTTGTGCACCTCGCCCTGGGCCCCGGGCGCCAGCGAGCCCTCGCCGCCGTGGCCCAGGTGGTCGTAGTGCGCGCCGACCACCACCGTGCGCGCGGGGTCGCGCCCGGGGAGCCGCGCCAGCACGTTGGTCGCGACGCCGCGCTCGCGCCGCACGTCCGCCGTCGCGCGCACCGAGGCGACCAGCGCGCGGCTCGGGAAGAGCAGCACGCTGGCCGGGTCCTCGGCCGCCGCCACCAGGGCGTCGTACTCCGGCACCAGCCGCCGCGCCGCCGCGGCCGAGAGGTGCAGTGCGGGGATCCCGGCCTGCGCGCTGCGCGTCGTGTCGAATGCCATCGGCCCCTCCTCGCTCGAGGGGTGCTCCGCCACCAAGACCGCCGCCGCGCCGCGCCGCTTCGCGTTCATGACCTTCGTGAAGAGCGTGGCCGAGTTGCCCCAGCCCGAGCTCCGCTCCACGAGCGCGGTGTCGTCGCCCTCGGCCCCGGAGTCGGGCTCGCCCGCGAGCGGCGGCGCGCCGCGCACGAGCAGCACGACGCGCCCGTCGACGCGGCCGCTCGCGTAGTCGTCGAGGCCGCGCTGCTCGTCGACGATTCCATAGCGCCGCCAGACCAGCGGGCCCTCGGCGCTCCCACCGTCCGAGCAGAACAGCGGCGCGAGCCCGTCCCTCGCCGACAGGGCTCCCCCGTCGACGTCGAGGCGCGAGCCGCCCCCGTCCACGACCGGCAGCGGAACCTCGAACGGCTGCAGGAAGCCCGCTTCGCCGGCCGGCTCGAGCCCGAGCGCCGCGAGTCGCGCCGCGATCCACTCGCCGGCCGCGCGCCCGCTGGCGGTGCCCGCGCGACGCCCCTCGCGCGCGTCGTCCGCCAGCCAGGAGACGTCCGCCAGCAGCCGCTCGGGGTCGGGACGAGCGCCCGCGCTCCGCCCCAGGGCGGGCGCGCGCGCCTCGGCACCCTGCTGCGCACCCGAGCTCGCGGCGCAGCCTGCCAGAGCCGACAGTGGTGCCAGTGCCAGGAGGAAGGGCAGAACGGTGGCCCGGCCGCGGGAGGGCTCGTCGCGTCGTTGGATCGCTTGCATCGCCGACACGATACGCCGGGACCAACCCCTCCGCGACCCGCGCGCTTGCCGCGCGCACGCGCGCCCGCGAGGATGCTGCCCCCATGCGGCGCGCGCTCCTCTGCCTCGTGGCCCCGCTGCTGCTGGTGGGACCCGCGCTGCTCCCGGGCCGGCGGCTCCTGCCGCAGCTGCCGGTCGGCTTCGAGCCCCTCGCCAGCGAGCGCCCGGACCAGGCCGCCGCGGCCTGGCAGCGCGCCAATCGGGTCACCTCCGATCGGCTGTTCCCGATCCTGACCGACGAGCTCGCGATCCGCGCCGAGCTCGCGCGCGGCCGGCTGCCGCTCTGGGATCCTCAGCTCGGCCTCGGCCTGCCGCTCGCCGCCGGCACGGTCGCCGGCCCCTGGTACCCCCCGAACTGGCTGCGCTACGCCCTGCCCCCGGCACTGGCCGGCGCGTGGCTCGCGCTGCTCTCGCTGTGGTTGGCGGGGCTCGGCGCGTGCCTGTTCCTCGAGCGGGCGGGCCTCGCG
>CADEFY010000437.1 GCA_902826705.1 uncultured bacterium | reverse complement strand
GTCGGGGCAGAACGGGGGCGCCTGGGGGGCGGTGTCGTTCGCCATGTCCCGCTGCGGTGCATGTCACGTTCCAGGTCAGATCTTCGGAGCACGACCCATCACTTGCCGGTTCGCGCGCGCAGGCGCAGCGCTTCTGCACTGCCCGCATCACCGACCTCCTCCGCCGCCTCGGCCGCTCGGCGGAACCACAGCGCGGCGCGGTCGTAGGAACGCGCCGCGCTCCAATGCTCGGCGATCGCGACGGCCTGCGATGGCGCATGGTGCTCGAGCGCCTGGGCGACACGCTCGTGCATCTCACGGCGCCGTCTCGGGGGCAGCAGCTGTGCGACCACCTCATGCATGATCGGATGCGCGAACGCCGAGCGGCCGGGGCCGGCGCGCAGCACCACGTCGCGACGGCGCAGTTCGCGTGCGATGCGCTCGGAGTCCTCGAGCGGCCGCTCGCCGATCGCGAACCACACGCGGTCATCGAACGCATCGCCCAGCATCGCCGCATCCTGCAGCAGCGCCCGCGCCGAGGAGGACAGAGTGCGCAGGCGGCGGTGCGTCACTTCGCGCGTGCCGCTCGGCATCGCGATCCGCGACCATGCCTCGTCATCATCGGGCAGGCCCGCATGACCGACGAGGCGCCAGTCGCCGGTCTCATCCAGGTCGAGCACGCCAAGTGCCACGGCCGTGCGCAACCACTCGGCCACGGCGAACACATGCCCCTCGGTCGCGCGATGCACCGCGCGTGCGAACGCGGCGGGCACGGCGACACGGCCCAGCACGGGCGCCATCCACATCGCCACGCCGAGTGCGTCGAGCCGCTCGTCGGGTCCGGGACCCGCCGCCGTTGCGGGGAGCAGCCGGGCGCGCGGCGGCGACTCGGTATGCGGCAGCGTGGCGCCCAAGCGCACGAGTTCAGCACACACGGCGCGGGCGTCGGAGGGCCGGCCGCGCGGGCTGCGCACGACCAGCGACTGCACGAGCGCATCGAGGTCGCGTGGCAGACCGGGCGAAGCCACCGAGGGCGGCGGCGGGGCGCTGGCGCCGGTCGTGGCCTCGTCCACGGTGGCGTAGGGCGGCCGGCCCGTGAGGGCCCAGTAGAGCATGGCGCCCAGTGCGTACAGGTCGGCGCGCGTGTCGATGGCCTCACCTCGCAGCCGCTCCGGAGCGCGGAACCACGCGCGCTCACTGCCGCCGGGCAGATGGACGCGTCCGGCCTCGCGTGCCGCACGCGCCGCGAAGTCGAAGCGCGTGATGACCAACTCGTGTTCGCCGCGCACCACCAGGTGCGACGGCTCGAGGTCTCCGTGCGGCTCCCCCTCGCCCGCGAGCCACGCGAGCGGCACGCACAGCGAAGCGAACGCTGAGAGCATCGTGCGCAGCGCCTCGTCCTGCAGCTTGGGCGGCGCCGGCCAGTGGTCGCGCACCCACGTGCGCAGCGGCGGCCCGGTGAGCCACTCGATCACACGCCACGGTCGACCCTCGTCGACACCGGAGGCGAGCACGCGCGCGAATGCCGGGTGCTCGAGCCGCTCGACCGCGAACATCTCACGCCGCAAGCCGCCGCTGTCCTCGGGGCGAGTGATGCTCCAGCGTTCGAGCACGCCGTACTTCTGCGTGCCGCGGCGGCGCGCCAGCCACGCGACCGCGAGGCCGTCGTCGTCGAGGCGCTCCAGTGTCTCCCACTCTCCGACCCCAGGACTCAACGCGCTCTCCCCGCGGCGCGGCCGCGTGCCGGAGCACTCCGGCCCGGTCGGAGCCCGGCCCGGACTACAGCCCCTTCACGGCCTCGATCAGGGACGACACCACCTTGCGCGCGTCCCCGAACAGCATCGAACAGCGGCTCTCATAGTAGAGCGCGTTGTCGATGCCCGCGAAGCCGGGGTTCATGCCACGCTTGACCACGATCACGTGTCTGGCGCGGTCGGCGTCGAGGATCGGCATGCCGTAGATGGGGCTCGTCGTGTCGGTGCGGGCAGCCGGGTTGACCACGTCGTTGGCGCCCAGCACCAGCGCCACGTCCGTGCGCTCGAACTCGGGATTGATCTGCTCGAGGTCGAAGAGCTGGTCGTACGGCACGTTGGCTTCGGCGAGCAGCACGTTCATGTGGCCGGGCATGCGG
>CADEFY010000436.1 GCA_902826705.1 uncultured bacterium | reverse complement strand
AAGATGGCCCGCGCGTACGCCAAGCGGCTCAACGCCGATCTGGCGCTCGTCGACAAGCGCCGGCCCAAGGCCGATTCGGTCGAGGTCATGAACATCATCGGCGATGTCGAGGGGCGCAACGTGGTCATGTTCGACGACGTCGTCACCACGGCGCGCACGCTCTGCCAGGCGGCCAAGGCGCTCAAGGCGCGTGGCGCCAACGAGATCTACGCCGGCGTCACGCACGGCGTGTTCTGCCCCGGCTCGCTCGAGCGCATCGCCGAGTCGCCGATCAAGGAAGTGGTGGTCACCGACACGGTGCAGCATGAACCCGGCACGCTGAGCGACAAGGTGCGGGTGCGGTCGGTGAATGGATTGCTCGGCGAAGCCGTGCAGCGCATCCACGAGGAGCGCTCGCTGAGCTCGTTGTTCGTCTGAGGTCATCTCACGAGGGCGGCGCGGCCGCCCGTTGCAGGACTCACCAGGAGGAGCAGTCATGGCGGTCATCCAGATGAAGGGTTCGCGCCGAGAGGGCGTGGGCAAGGGCTTCGCGCGCAAGGCGCGCGCGCTCGGCAACATCCCCGGCGTGCTCTACGGGCACGGCGAGACGCCGCAGGCGGTCGCCGTGGACTCGCGCGAGTTCTCGACGGCGATGCGCACCAACAAGGGCAGCAACGCCATCGTGGCGCTCGACCTCGGCCAGGGCGGCGTGACCGCGCTGGTGCGTGCGGTGCAGCTCGATCCGGTCAGCCACCGCGTGCTGCACATCGACTTCCAGCACATCTCGCTCACCGAGACGATCCACGTCGAGGTGCCGGTGCATCTCGTCGGCACGCCGGTCGGCGTCAAGGACGGGGGCGGCATCCTGGAGGCGATCACGCGCGAGCTGCAGATCCGCTGCCTGCCCACGGCCATCCCGGCGTCGCTCGACGTCGATGTGTCCGGGCTCGCGGTCGGCACGTCGCTGCATGTGCGCGACCTGAAGTTCGAGGGCATCACCATCGAGACCGACTCGCACGTCACGGTGGCCACGGTCGTCGCCCCGACGGTCGAGGCGGAGCCGGTCGCCGGCGCCACGGCGGCGGAGCCCGAGGTGGTGGGCGCCAAGGGCAAGAAGGATGAAGCGGCCGGGGAGAAGGACAAGAAGTAACTCCCATGCCGTTGGTTCTGGGTCTCGGCAATCCAGGGGAACGCTACGCCCGCACACGCCACAACGTGGCGTGGTGGGTGCTGGACCTCCTGGCGGAGCGGGCCGGCGCCGTCGAACTGGAGCGCGATGCGCTCCATCGGGCGCGACTCGCCTCGATCGCCGGGAAGTCGCTGATCCTGCTGCAACCGCTCACGTTCATGAACCTGAGCGGCGAGGCGCTCACGCGCTGGCAGTCGCAGCACGGATCGGTGGAAGGGCAGTGGTTGGCGGTGTCTGACGACGTGTACCTGCCCGTGGGCGCGCTGCGCCTGCGAGCGAGTGGCTCGAGCGGCGGGCACCGGGGGCTCGAGAGCCTCGAGGCCGCCTGCGGCACGCGGGAGTTCCCGCGTCTGCGGATCGGCGTCGGGGAGGCGGCAGGCGCCGCCGCTCTCCGCTCGCATGTGCTGGAGACGTTCTCACCGGAGGAGATGCCGGTGATCCAGGAAGGAGTCCGCCAGGCGGCGGACGCGATCGAGGTGTGGCTCACCAGTGGGTGGGTCAGCGCCATGAACCAGTTCAATCGCAGGGTGAGAAAGGAGGACCGAGAGACGTGACCAAATACGAGACGGTGTACATCCTCGATCCCAGCTACGACGAGGTGAAGACCAACGAGATGGCCGACAAGGTCAGCAACTGGATCAAGGACCTGGGCGGCGAGGTGGTCGAAGTGCAGAAGTGGGGCAAGCGCCGGCTGTCCTACGAGATCGCCAAGAAGCGCGATGGCGTCTACACGCTGTTCGTGTGGCAGGGCGGCGGTCCGATGGTGAAGGAAGTCGAGCGCCGCATGGGTCTCGAGGAGCACCTGATGCGCATCCTCACGACGGTCTACGTGCCGCCCGAGATGTCGCAGGGCGTGACCACTGATGGCGAGGGCGGCACCGGCCGCGACAGCGACTCCGACGACTGAGTCGCGAGCGCCCCTGCATCTGCTACCCCTTCTTGAGGAGTGATGATGGCCAAGG
>CADEFY010000435.1 GCA_902826705.1 uncultured bacterium | reverse complement strand
CCGCTCGCGGTGCAGAGCATCCCGAGCAACGTGCGCGCAAACAACCCTGCGGGGGACTCGCCGAGCAACCCGCCGCCGGGCCAGTCTGAAGAGGATATCGCAGCGCACGGGGACAATGTGCTCACCGCTTGGAATGACGGAGAGGGATTCAACACGTTCGGCGCAGGCCAGGGGGTCGCGTACTCGACGAATGGCGGCGCGACTTTCACCGATGCCGGGAATCCGCCGATCCCCGCGGGCTATCCCGCGTGGGAGTGGACCAGCGATCCGGTGATCGCGGTCAACGAGAAGACCGGCACGTTCTACTACTGCGGCCTCGCCGACGCCACGGCGAGCACCAACGCCATCGGCGTGGCGATCGGCACGTTCTCGGGCCCCACGTTCACGTGGAGCCAGGCGACGGTGGTGCGCGAGCTGAGCAACGCCACCAACTTCCTCGACAAGCAGTGGCTGGTGGCCGACTCGCTCACCGGCAATCTGTACGTCACGCACACCAACTTCGACGCGGCGGGCAACAGCATCGACTTCAACCGCTCGCTCGATGGCGGCCTCACGTGGCAGCCGGCGATCCAGCTCTCGAGCGCGCTCGACGACGGCTTCGTGCAGGGCTCGCGCCCGGCCGTGGGCCCGAACGGCGAGGTGTATGCGGTGTGGGACGCGATCGACCAGGTGAACGCCGCGGACAACATGCGGTTCCGTCAGTCCGCCACCAACGGCGCGTCGTTCAACGCCGAGGTCAACGCCACCACCTACCTCACCAACTTCGGTACCGGCGCGCCCGGCTTCAACCGCGAGCGCGGCATCTCGTTCCCCTCGATCACCGTGGACCGCACCACCGGCGGCAACCGCGGGCGGATCTATCTGTCGTGGAACGAGTCGCTCAACCACCAGGACGAGAACTTCGCGCTGCCCACGTTCGTCAACGAGGTCGAGGGCAATAACACGGCGGCCACGGCCACCGCGGCGGTCGTCAACCGCTCGCTGCGCGGCACGCTGAGCTCTTCCGCGGATCTCGACTATTACGCGGTGCCGCTCGCAGCCGGGCAGAGCATCGCGCTGTGGGCGGACTCGCTCACCTCCACGATCGCGTATCGCCTACGAGTCTACGCACCGACCCCTGACAACGGACAGATTCTGGCCTTCGGCGGGGACCTGTCCAGTGCAGGAGGTGCCTCGCAGGCCTTCGTGCTCTTCACGGCCCCCGTCGCCGGCACGTACTTCGTCCGCATGTCGGGCTTCACGGGAAGTCCCGCCAACGCCCGCTACCGGATCCGCATGGCGCAGGCCAACAACACCGGCGAGCGCGGCCGCGACCAGCGTGACGCGTTCGTGTGCTCGAGCCTGAACGGCGTGGCGTGGACGACGCCGGCACGGGTCAATGACGACGCCGTGGGCTTCGACAACTGGCTGCCCGAAGTGGAAGTGGGCGGCGACGGCTACCCGTATGCGAAGTGGTACGACCATCGCGACGACACGTTCGGCTCGCGCGCACACCAGTACCTGTCGCGGTCCACCAACGGCGGCACGACTTGGGCGGCCAACCAGCGGTTCTCCAACTTCCAGAGCAACTTCACCACGGGCCCCACCAACATCGCGCCCAACATGGGGGACTACAACGCGCTCGCCGCCAGCACCACGCGGTTGCACGCCACGTGGGCGGACACGCGCGATGCGGACATCAACGTGTACACGGCGTCGATCCCCACGCTGTCCGACATCACCGCGTGCGAGACCGACACCACCGTCACGCCCAACAGCGTGGCCACGTTCGGCTGGACGCTGCGCAACCAGCACATCCTGTACGCCAACGACTACACCGTGTCGTACTCCTCAGCGCGCAACTGGCCGCTGCCCGCCAGCACCGGCACGTCGATCGGCGCGGAGTCGAGCGTGCTGTGGAGCCAGGCCATCGCCATCCCCGACACCGCGGCTCCGGGCGACAACGAGCTCTGCCTCACGCTCACCAACGCCTCGGGCGCCGAGGTGGACCGCTGCTGCTTCGACGTCACCGTGCAGGGGGCGCTGGCGGTGGAGGCCGGCGAACTGGCGTTCGCGCTGCGCGGCGCCTCGCCCAACCCGGCGCGTGGCCGCGCCCCCCTGTCGTTCTCGCTGCCGCGCCAGGCCGACATGGCGCTGGG
>CADEFY010000434.1 GCA_902826705.1 uncultured bacterium | reverse complement strand
ACTCGTGCGCGAGCTGCTGGACACGACCGAGTTCTGGCTCAAGGACATGGATTGCGACGGGGTTCGCCTCGACGTGGCCAACGAGGTGCCGCTGTGGTTCTGGCGTCTGTTCAACGAGCGCGTGAAGAAGGTGAAGCCCGAGGCCTACATCGTGGGCGAGCTGTGGGGCAACGCGTCGGAGTACGTGCGCCCCGGCCTATATGACGCGGTCATGAACTACGCCTACTTCCGCGATCCGGTGAACCGGTTCCTGGGCAAGGGACAGGGCACGGCTGCCGAGTTCGACGCGGCCCTGGCCACGGGCCGGCTCACCTACCCCAGTCAGGCGGTCGAGGCGCAGATGAACCTGCTCGACAGCCACGACACGGTGCGCTTCCTCACCGATGTGGGCGGAGACGTGCGTCGACTGATGCTCGCCGCGCTCTTCCAGATGACCTACGTGGGCTCCCCGGCGATCTACTACGGGGACGAGGTCGCGATGGAGGGCGGGCGCGATCCGGACTGCCGGCGGCCGTTCCCGTGGGACTTCGCGAAGGACGCGCAGCGCATGCGCGTGCTGGAGCACTACCGCAAGCTGGGCAAGCTGCGGCACGCGCATGTCGCGCTGCGCACCGGCGAGTTCCACACGGTGGCCACCGAAGGCAAGGCGATCGCCTTCACACGCAAGGCAGGCGACGAGGAGTTCCTGGTGGTGCTCAACGCGAGTCCTACCGCGGCCACGCTCTCAGTCGATCTCGCGACCCTCGGTGGCGGCAAGCGCACGGCGGTCGATGCCCTCACCGGCGAGCGCGCCGAGTGGTCGGGCAGGGCCGCGCTGTCGCTCGAGCCGATCAGCGGCCGGGTCTTCCGCCTCACCCGCTGAGGCACCGCGCCCCGGGTCCACGCGCGCTGCGGGCCCGGGGTGCGTGGATCAGACGGCCGCGGGCTCCGCGACGTCGAGGCTGCGCTCGCTCGCCGGATCGAACACGTGGAGCCGCCCCAGCTCGAAGCGCAGCTCCGCCGAGTCACCGACTCGAGGCGCGGACTGGCCGGGGACGCGCGAGACCACGTCGCCCAGTGCGCTCCTCCAGTGCACCACGGTCTCGTTGCCATGCGGCTCGATGACCTCGGCGGACACCGTGATCGCGCCCCCTTCGCGGCCGTCGAGGTGCAGGTCCTCGGGGCGGATGCCGCAGCGCACGCCCTGGCCGGCCGAAAGCCGGCCGCGGCGGGCCGGATCGAGCGGCAGCCGCACGCCGCCGCTCTCGAGCGACGCGCCGTCGGCAGACACCTTCGCGTCGAAGAAGTTGATCGGAGGGCTGCCGATGAAGCCCGCGACGAACGCGTTCGCGGGGCGCGAGTAGAGCGTGAGCGGATCGGCGCACTGCTGCAGCACGCCCTTCTTCATGACCGCGATCCGGTCCCCCAGCGTCATGGCCTCGACCTGGTCGTGGGTGACGTAGATCATGGTGGCACCGACGCGCTGGTGCAGCCGCTTGATCTCGGCACGCATCTGCACGCGCAGTTTGGCATCGAGGTTGGAGAGCGGCTCGTCGAACAGGAACACCTGGGGCTTGCGGACCATGGCGCGACCGAGTGCGACACGCTGGCGCTCGCCGCCGGACAACTCGCGGGGGCGGCGCTGCAGGTACCCGGTCAGGCCCAGCACCTCGGCGGTCTCGGCCACCTTCAGCTTGACGTCGGGCTCGGCCACCTTGCGGCGCCGCAAGCCGAAGGCCATGTTGTCGAACACACTCATGTGCGGATAGAGCGCGTAGTTCTGGAACACCATGGCGACATCGCGTTCGCGAGGCGGCACCTCGTTGACGACGCGATCGCCGATGCGGACCTCACCCGAGGACACCTCCTCCAGGCCCGCCACCATGCGCAGCACCGTGGACTTGCCGCAGCCCGACGGCCCGACGAGCACGAGGAACTCGCCATCGCGGATCTCGAGGTTGACCTTGTCCACCGCGAGGTGGCCCCGCCCGTAGCTCTTGCTCAGATCGACCAGTCTCACGAAGGGCATCGCGGATCTCCGGGATGAGAACGCTTCCAGTCTCCGGACTCTAGCCCGGACCATTCATGAACCGCCAGTCGAGAGCGACAGATGCGGGGCGGCCACAAGGTGCGCGAGCGTGCCGCACCGGAGGCGTGGCGGATTACACGCTGAGCAGCA